>CAMCXK010000001.1 GCA_945883435.1 Chthoniobacter flavus
CAGGCGGCGTTGCCAGCGCATGAGCGCCCGGGAATGGATATCCGCCGCCGTGGCGTCTATCGCCGCCTTGGGGGCGATAATCGAGGGGTCGAGGCGCAGATCCGCCGCAACGCGGTCGCGGATTTTCCGGATCTCCTCGCAGCGCTGCACGTGTTCGCGGGTGGGACGTTTGCGACGTATCTTCTCCGGTTTGGGCCACTCCGCCTCCGGAATTTGAAGGGCGAGGGCGACCACCACTTCGAAGCTGGCCCGTCGCCGTCCATTCATGCGCGGAGTGGAGAAGGCCGCACCCGAGGCCATTTGGGTGGCTACACGGAGCATATCGTCATTGCCAATGACATGAAACGGTGGACGGTCCCAGGCACGGGCCTCGGAGTCGCGCCAGTGCCATAAAATCCTCAAGATAGCCTGGGCGCGCGGTGAAAGGGCGGAAGATCCGGAGATCCGCCACACGTTTTCGTCATCCCGCTCGCGGGACTCCCTCGCCGAGGAGACCATGCGCTCGACCGATTCGGTGAACCACTGCCACCGGTCCTGCGAGCGAAGTTCCTCTTCCAGCCGATCGGCAATATCGAACAAGTGGCGCGTGTCGTTCATCGCATACTCCAACATTTCCGGGGGCAGGGGACGAATCGCCCAGTTGGCTTTTTGCGAGGCTTTGGACAGTTCGATGCCCAGGAATTCCTTAACCAGCGCCGCCAAGCCGAATGCGGTGCGGCCGGTCAAACGGGCTGCGATCATCGTGTCGAAAAGATCGGCCGGCTCGAACGTGCCGGTTCGCCGCAGAAGGCGCAGGTCGTAATCGGCGCCGTGAAAAATCAACCGTCGCGCGCATACCGTGTCGTAAAGCGGCTGCAGGTCGAGACCGGCAAGGGGATCGACAAGCGAGTGGGAGCCCCCGGCGGAGATTTGCACCAGACAAACCTTCTCAAAGTAGCAATGCAGGCTGTCGGCCTCGGTATCGATCGCCACTCGGTCGCATTGGCCAAGCTGCGAGACCAACCCGGCCAGAGCCTCGGGTGCGGATATCAAGGTTCCGAGAGGAATTTTTCCCTGGTCGGCAATTCCCCGGCGTGCCGGGCCCGCGGTTCGCGAACCTGCGTGGTGCCGTCGGTGGGAATTGTCACGAAGGGTCCTCCGGCAAGCGGTGCAACCTCAGTGAAGGCGACGCCTGGCATCTCACTGGGTTTGCCCTGAAGCGGGAAGTCTTTGCGGAGGGGGTGGTAGGGATAACCGTCCCACATCAAAATACGCCGCAGGTCGGGATGCCCGGTGAATGTGATTCCCATCATGTCGTAGGCCTCGCGTTCGTGCCAGTCGGCGGTCGGCCAAAGATCGGCCACGGAGGGGATGCGTGCATCGTCCTCGCTGACGGTTGTCTTCAGGCGCAGATGCACGGCATCGCGCATGGAATAGAGTTCATAAACCACCTCGTAGCGGGGTTCCTCGCCAAAGTGGTCCACGCTGGAAACGTCAATCAGGTAGTTGAAACCAAGGGTTGATTTGCAAAATTCGCAAACCACCCGAATCGAATCCGGTTGGATGGAAAGACTGGTCTCGTCGCGGAACCGGTTTTGGCCGGTGATCGCTTGGGGAAACGCCGCGCGAATGCGGTCGGTCATTTCGTCGGATGTCATAAGGATTCGAGAAGTTCTTTTTTCTGATCGACCAAGGCGTGCTCGGTCATGATCTTTTTCTGAAGGCGCATTAGGCCATCAAGGAGCGCCTCCGGGCGCGGCGGGCAACCCGAGATGTAAACATCCACAGGAATCAGGTGGTCGATCCCTTGAAGCACGGCGTAGCTGCGATACATGCCGCCGGACGACGCGCAGGCTCCCATGGCGATGCACCATTTCGGCTCAGGCATCTGGTCCCAAATGCGCTTCACGGCCAGCGCCATTTTATAAGTGACCGTGCCGGCGACAATCATCACATCGGATTGGCGGGGAGAAAAGCGCATGACCTCCGCGCCGAAACGGGAGATATCAAAACGGGAGGACGAGGCGGCCATGAGTTCGATGGCGCAGCAAGCCAGTCCCATCGGCATGGGCCACAAAGAATTGCTGCGCATCCAATTGATTGCCGCATCGACTTGGGTGAAGATCACATTGCCCTCGATCTTGCCATCATAGGCTACCGGACTCAATGAGTTGGACATGGCTCGAGGTTAGGGAAGATTTGGCCTCCGGCAATCCTAAAAAAAACCGTTAGCCGGAAGCCGCCTACACGGGATTCACACAAAACTCAAAATTGGAAACTTGCGGCCCAAAACCGGTTCGACGGGTGATTGGAGCCACTTGGAAAGAATCGTGGCGTAGACACTTCGAAAGTCGATGTCATGGATCAAATCGCCATTCTGAAGCCGGTCGAGGCGAGGCGATTTTCCCTGAAGTCCGGGACGCACTCCGCCGCCGATGACAAACAGCGGGGCGGCGGCCCCGTGATCGGTTCCTCCGCTGGCATTCTCCGCAACCCGGCGGCCGAACTCGCTGAAGGTCATCAAGAGAACCCGTTGGAAGTTGCCTTGTGCTTGAAGGTCCTGCGTAAAAGCCGAGACAGCGGCATCGAGTTCGCCCATGAGACGGTCGTGGGCTCCTGGCTGGTTGCTGTGCGTGTCATAGCCTCCCTGCGCCACATAGTAAACGCGGGTGGTCATGCCGCCACCGATCAAGCGGGCGACCAGATTGAGCGAGTTGGCCAATTGGGAGGATGGATAGGACACCGTGGAGCGCGAGCGTTTGGTGATCTCAAGAACCTTGTCGGAGCTTACCACGGCGTCCAGTGCGGTCCGTTGCAGGAAGTCGGCCGGGTCTCCCCCGGTATCGCTTTGTCCGGGCAGCATGCCGATGCTGGCGCCATCCATCGCTTCCATTTCGTTCATCGCCCGGAAGAACTCCTCCGCGGCGTCGGGGGATTCGCTGCGGGCGAGGTCGAAGCGGAATTGCTCCGGGCGGGCGAACGTGATGCCTCGCGGCGAGGGGGCCGAAAACGCTTGCGGGGTTTGGTTTCCGATGCTCACGCCCACAGCCGGATCGTCGCCGGGGCAACACGCGTCGAAATAACGTCCCAGCCAGCCGTGCGTTTCGGTTTTCTCGCTGTCGGAGGCGGTGTGCCAAATCTCGGTGGAGCGGAAATGCGAGCGGTTGGGGTTCGGGTAGCCCACGCCTTGAAGGATGGAAACGTGGCCGGCGTCATAGAGGGATTTGAAGCCCGTGAGATTCGGATGCAACCCGAGTTCGTCCGAGAGGAAGAGCGTTCTTGAGGGCGGGATGGCCAGCGTGGGACGGGCGCGGAAATACGAATCGTCGTCACGTGGAACCAGCGTGCTGAGACCATCGTTGCCTCCCGCGAGTTGGAGAATCACCAGAATCGGCGCATCCTTCCCGGTGGGCGTTGCGAGGGGTGATCCGGCGGCGAGTGCGTCCAGTGAAAGAAAGGTGCGTTCAAGAAACACCGGAACGGTCCATGCCATGGCACCACCAAGGATCGAGGTGCGAAGAAAGCGGCGGCGGGTATGAAGTGTGGCGTTCATGTGAGTTGGTAGTCGGGGGTGCTCATGAGAAGGTGGATGAGGTCGCGGCGCGAACGGGCGCTGGACGTGTTCTCGCGAAGGAAGGCCAAGGTCTTCCCGCGAAGGGAAGGAGGCAGGGGGGATTGAAAAAAGCGCTCTCCCAGCAGATCGCATGCGGCGTCCTCCCCGGTTCCGTCCGGCAACAGGCGGGAGAGGTCGGGCGTTTGTGCGGGGCCGTCTCCCCGGACCAGTTGACCGGCGAGATTGTAGCGCAGCAGAAGGGTCGAAGAACTGATCCACGCGCGCCCCTGGTCCCAGCCCTTCACATTCGGCGGTGCAAAAAGGTTTTGGCCGAGCTGGGACAGGATGTTCGCGGCAGCCGGTCCCTCCGGGGGGGCAACTTCGAGAAACCGGCAGGTTTGCAAAAGCCATTGAACGGGACTTTTAATTTGCCGCCGCACGACTTTCGCCGAGTGGAATTCCTCGCTGGTCCACATCACGGCGAGGAATTTCCCGGTGTCCATGCCAAGGCGGCGGTATTCCCCGCCGAGCTTGCGGGCGAGCGGTTCGGCGGGTTTCTCGCCCGCGTAGAACTCCCAGAGCTTCGAGGCAATAAACACGGCGCAGCGGGGCTGGGTGACAATCAAATCCACCACCTCGTCGCCCGAAAAGCGCCCGGATTTTCCAAAGAGGGATTTGGATCCCCCGTCGTGGTCCCGAGGCGCGAATCGAAAGCCTCCCGTGCCGGGTGCGATGCGATAACCGGTGAAGGCGCGGGCGGCTTCACGGATGTCATTCTCGGTGTAATGGCCCTCTCCGAGGGTGAACAACTCCATGAATTCGCGCGCGAAATTCTCATTGGGATGGCCGGCCTTGCTGGAATTCAGGTCGAGATACCGGATCATCGCCGGATCACGGGTCATGTCTCTGGCGAAAATCCCGAACGGCCCCAAGGCGCGGGCGCGCAGGGTTTCGTTTTGCTGAAGCATGAAGAACGGATCCTTGACCTTTTGAATGCTGGTCGCCCAGTGGCCGTGCCAGAAAAGAACGGCTTTCTCGCGAACCGGATTGGGAGTGGCCGCCATGCGGGTGATCCACCAATCGCGCAAGTCGCGCGTGGCCTCGCGCGCGGCGGTTTGCATCTCGCGGCGACGCATGTCCTTCTCGGCCTGGTCGAGGCTTTTGTCTTTTTGCATTTGCTGGGCCGGGCCCAGGGACGGTTCCAACGCAGGCGCTGGAAACAGGTCCGACTCCTCGCCGCGGGTCAGGAGCCACTCGACGGCCGGCCACATTCCCATCGCGTGGAGGTCGGCCACCTCCTTGGGGGTTCCGCCGAAAGCGGCCCTGTTCAGAATGTGGGCGGCCGCGCCGGGGGTCCACTGGTTCGCGGGAAGTGCCTGCAGCATGGAAGATCAAACCCTCCAAGCTATCAAAAGTTGCGGTGGAGTTTGAAAAAATGTTCCCCCGCGCCGGTCAGACGATCAGGCAGGCCTGGGCACCCGGGCCGTGAACGCCTTGGATGAGGATGCCCTCGACATCGGCGGTCTTTGAAGGGCCGGTGACCCAGATGACATTGGGGTCGTCGGGGTGGGCCGCCAGAGCGTCGGCGATGGTGAGGTGTATTTCGGATCGGCTCACCAGTGCGATATGGTGCCACGGGGCGAGGGCGGCCAGACGGTCGGGGGTCGATTCGTCGCTGAGGATGATCGAACCCGATTCGGCGATGGCTCCGGCGGCCGGTGTGAAGGCCGCGTCGATATCATCGACATCGGCGCGCCGATACGTATCCACCACTTCGGCGAAAGCGCCACACAGCGACTTCAGGCGTTCCAGTGGTCCGGGCACACAAACCTTCGAGACGTTTTGCGTGCGCAACCAATCTGCGCACGCGGACGGGTCGGTAAAGCACCTGGTTCCCGTCGCCTCGGCGCGCTGGACGAACAATGCCATTTTGTCGGCCGATCGATCAAGCCAGCAGGGTTCGGCCGCCCCCGGGGGAATCTCCGGGCGCGGGGTGCGGCTTGGAAGGGGGGCCAGAGCCGAGCGGATGGAGGAAAAAATGTTTTCTCGGGCGGTGCTCATCGGGAGTGTCTCGATTTCATCCAGCGGCGGAACGAACCGCCCCGCCACTCGGGGAGGGTGCGGGTTTTGAGCCATGGCTGAAGGTAGGGGAGGGGAAGTTTGTCGAGTGGCACAAGATTCATGGCGCGACTGCCCTGCATCGCGGCGCGCCAGAGAAGGGGACTTGAGGCCAGCATGGCAAAAGCCCCCATCGGAGGGGTGCCGGGCGAGGGGGCGTGCTCCTCGTGGCCGCGATTGCGCAGCTTCAACAGCAGGTCGGGAATGGGGATGTCCACCGGGCAGACCTCGTTGCACGCTCCGCAAAGGCTGGACGCTTTCGGGAGGTCGGCGAGTTCCTTGAATTTTTTGCCCGCCAGCAAGGGTGACAGGACAGCCCCCACGGGACCCGGATACACGCTGCGATACGCATGGCCGGAGGCCTGGCGGTAAACCGGACACACGTTCAGACAAGCTCCGCACCGGATGCAGCGCAGGATTTCCCGGCAATCGGAAGCGAGGATTTCCGACCGGCGGTTGTCGACGAAAATGACATGCATCTCGCGGGGGCCGGAAGGGCGGCCGGTGAGCGCCGGGCCATTGATGAACTCCGTGTAAACCGTGAGCTGCTGCCCGGTGGCGGACCGGCCCAGCAGATTCAAGAGCACGGCCAGATCGGCATCCGAAGGGATGACTTTTTCGATGCCCACGAGGGCGATGTGCACCCTGGGTGCCGCGAGGCAAAAGCGGGAATTTCCCTCGTTGGTGACGAGAACAAGACGGCCCGATTCGGCGGACACAAAGTTGGCCCCGGTAATCCCCGCGTCGGCTTCAAGATACTTGCGGCGCATGAACGAGCGTGCCCGGCGGGTGATTGTTTCGGGGTCGTCGTTGTAATCGCCGAGTCCCTCGCGCTCAAAGCTGCGGGCGATGTCGCGGCGGTTTTTGTGAATGATCGGTTTGACAATGTGGCTCGGATGGTCGCCGTCGATCTGAATGATGTATTCCCCGAGATCGGTTTCCACCGACTCGATACCCCGTGTGGCCAGATGGTCGTTGAGGTGGATTTCCTCGGAAATCATGCTTTTCGACTTCACCACTTTCCGGGCGCCGGCGCGTTCCAGAATGCCGGAGACGGCCTGGCAGGCGTCCTCGGCAGTCACGGCGAAATGCACATGGGCTCCGTGGCGGTGGAGACTTTTTTCCGCCTGCTCGAGATAGGTGTCGAGATGTTCGATCGAGTGCTGGCGGATTTGGCCTGCGAGGCGGCGCAGTTCGTCCGGGGTATCGTAGTCTCCGCCGAGGATGCTGTAGCGTTTGAGCGTGCCGGCGGCGCTGTTGTCATGGACCGCTTTTTGGACCCCGGGATCGAGGCGGCGCGCGAAGAGTTCGACTTTTTGCTCAGGCATGGGTGTGAAGGGCGGATTGAAGGATTTGTGCGAAGTGCAGCGGCTTGACGGGCTTGCCCGAGCGCTCGGCGAGACCGCCGAGGTGCATGAGGCAACTCATGTCGCCGGAGACGACAAAATCGGGATTGCCCGCCGTGATGTGTTCCAGTTTCAGGCACCCCATCGAACTGGAAACATGGGGGAAACTCACCGAGAAGGTTCCTCCGAAGCCGCAGCATTGCTCGGCTTCCCCAAACGGCACGACTTCGAGCCCCTGGATCGATTGCAGGAGTTGCAGAGCGGCATCGCCGCTTCCGGTGCCCCGGGTGTGGCAGGCGCGGTGGAACGCGATTCTCGCCGGAAATCGTCCCGGCCAGGATTGAATGCCGAGACCATTCACCAGAAAATCCGCCAACTCCCAACTGCGTGACGCGAGGTGTTTGACGGCGGGCAGGTCGGTTTCTTTTTCAAATTCCAAAACCGCTCCGTGGAACAGCATGGCGGCACAGGAGCCCGAGGGGACAACAACCGGTTTTTCGCCTTCAAAAACCTTCACCGTGTGTCGCATGACCTCGCGGGAGGCCGGCCAGTCGCCGCAATTGAAGGCTGGTTGACCGCAACAGGTCTGGTTTTCCGGGAATTCAATATCGCATCCCGCGTGCTCGAGCACCTCCACTGTGGCTTTCGCAACAGAATCAAAAAAGGCGTCACACAGGCACGTGGCCATCAACTGAACGGAGCGTCCGGCAGGGCGGGAAGAGATTGTCATGAGGCGAGGAAAGAATGCATGAGCGATTTTTTGGTGCTCCACCCGGCGGAGGAACCCGGTTCGAAGGATTGCAATCCGGCAGACCGGGCAATGATCGAGCGTCCCTCGGCGAGCGATTGGATCGAGCCGCAGGCGATCATTTGCGAAAGCACATTGCCGACCGTAGTGGCCTCGACGGGGCCCGCCACGACCCGCAAGCCCGAGGCGTCGGCCGTCATCTGGTTGAGCAGGGCGTTTTTGGAACCCCCGCCGACGATGTGAAGAGTGTCGGGGAGTGCGGGAGTCAAATGGCGGAGATGGTTGATGGACACCGCATATTTTACGGCCAGGCTCTCCAAGATGATGCGAATCGTTTCCTCCGGGCCCGACGGGGCTTTCTGGCCGCGGGATACCAGCCAATCCGCGATGGCCCGCGGCATGTCGCATGGCTTTGAAAACGCGGCATCGTCGGGGTTGATCAACAGAGACGTCTCAACCGTGCGTGCGAGTTCGACCATTTCGGCATAGTCCCACGATTTGCCCTCTTCCATCCAAACGCGCCGGCATTCCTGAAGAAGCCACATGC
Organism: Chthoniobacter flavus; assembly: GCA_945883435.1. Classification (GTDB taxonomy): domain Bacteria; phylum Verrucomicrobiota; class Verrucomicrobiia; order Chthoniobacterales; family Terrimicrobiaceae; genus UBA967. The sequence goes on from CAMCXK010000001.1 coordinate 8,292, forward strand.
CTGCGATGTTGCTCAGGAATCTTGTTGTTCCCTCCAGTCCGTGCTCGTTGGAAAATCCCGCCATTTTTGCGGTCCGGTCGAGCACCGGGGATTCCAGTTCGACGCCCAGGAGCGACCATGTCCCGGAGCTGAGAAAAAGGGGGTGATTTGTGCAGGGCACTCCCGCAACCGCCGAGGCGGTATCGTGACTGCCGCACGTCGAGACCATCACGTCCACCAATCCCGTGCGTCGGGCGACCTCGGGAAGAATCGGGCCGAGAATGACCGAAGGCTCGACAAGGCTTCCCATCAAGCGCCCGGGCAACCCGAGTTGCGCGATCAAATCGAGGTCCCACGCCATCTCTCCCGCCCGGAGCAGCCCGGACGTGCTGGCGATCGTGCGCTCGTTGGCTGCCACACCGCACAAACGGTGATTTAGATAGTCGGGGATGAACAACAATTGCCGGGCACGTTCGAGAGCCCCGGGCGTGTGTTCGGTTTCCGCCATCAATTGGTAAACCGTATTGAAAAACAGGGGATAAATGCCGGCCCGCTTCCAAAGGGTGCCCTCGCCGCAAATCCGATCCGCCTTTTCGATCAAGCCATCGGTGCGGGGGTCCCGATACATCCAAGGTTGGTTGACGAGCGTGCCACCGGCATCCAGCAGGGCATAATCGACACCCCACGTGTCGATCGCCACGGACACGATGTCGCGCCCATACCGTGCCGCGGCAACGGCCAGACCGGCCTCGATGTCGGCTGTGAGACGGTCGATCGGCCAGTGCCATCCGTCGGCGAGTTGTTCGCCCCCGTTGGGAAAGCGCGCCGCCTCTTCGATCTCGAGGGTGTGGCCGTCGAAGTGTCCGGCCATGACGCGCCCTCCCGACGCGCCCAGATCCACTGCGAGGAAGGTTTTTTTCATAGGGCGGCCTCCCACCGGGCTCCGCTGCGGTTGGCGGCTTCCAGAACGCTCGAATCCGGTTCCTGGTCGGTAATCCAAAGGTCGATCTCGGCGAGTTGGGCGAAGTAGTGGTTGGCGTGCATGGTGGTTTTGGAATGGTCGGCGAGAAGGATGGCGGAATCGGCCCTGTGGATCACATGGCTTTTGAGGGTGGCATGGTCCTCGGAAGCTTCGCTGAGACCATGTGCCGGGTGGATGCCACGGCATGAGAAAAACGCGGCATCCAATCGCAGGAGTTCCAATCCCAACCACGCGGCCCGCCCGGTGCAGGAGAATGAAGATCCCCCGACCTGACCGCCGAGCATGTGAACGGCCACGCCGGGTTTTTCAAGAAGCGCCATGGCGGTCGGAAGGGAGTTTGTCAAAACCGTGACGCGCTTTTCGGGGGGAAGCAGTGCGGCGAGTTGGAGAACGGTCGTGCTGGAGTCGAAAAAAACCACCGATCCATCGCGGAGGTGTGCCAGCGCGGCGCGGGCGATCCTTGTTTTGGCGCCCACGTTTTGGGCCATGCGCTCGCCCAATGGTGACTCGCCGCGGCCGGCTTCGATCCTCAGGGCTCCGCCGTGCGTGCGAACAAGCGCTCCCTCGCACTCGAGTTTTTCGAAGTCCCGGCGCACCGTTTCCTCGGTGACGCCAAGTTCCGCTGCCACTTCGGCCGTGCGCAAGCTTCCCCGCGCGTTCACGAAACTGACCAGTCGGCGATGTCGTTCGAGGGCAAGCATTGGAAAAGTTTCAATTTTCGTGTTGGACAAATCAAGAAAAATCCCACAGAAACAAAAATTATGCCACAAGACCCCAACTCCCTGAAGCACGTCACCGCCCACTGGAAGACCACGGATTCCGTGGCTCCGGATTCGGTGGATGAACTGATCCACCGCTCGAACTGCTTGGGTGCCGATCAGCGCATCACCAACACTGGCGGCGGCAACACCTCTTCAAAAATCTGCGAACGGGACCCCTTGACCGGCGAGATGGTCGAGGTGCTGTGGGTCAAGGGATCGGGCGGCGATTTGCGAACCTCGAAAAAGGAGAATTTCTCCTCCCTCTACCAATCCAAGCTTGTCGATTTGCAGCGCCTCTATGGCGCCCGCACCGACAAGGGCCTGAAGTCGCCGGCCGAGGACGAGATGGTGTCCATGTATGCGCACACGACGTTCAACCTGAACCCGCGCCCCTCTTCGATCGATACGCCTCTTCACAGTTTCATTCCCCATCCGCACGTGGACCATACCCATCCGAACGCGGCGATTTCAGTGGCGGCCTGCGCCCGCAGCATCGAAGCCACCCGCGAGATTTACGGCAACGAGGTGGTCCATATCCCGTGGATGCGCCCCGGCTTCGAACTCGGATTGGCGATGCAAGAGGCTTGCGAACACCATCCGGAAGCCAAAGGGTTCATCATGGGCCAGCACGGGATTATCAACTGGGGAAAAACCGGCCGTGAATGCTATGAACGCACGCTCGAACTGATCGAAAAAGCGGCTGCGCACATCGAGAAAAAGCAGGCCGAACGCGGTGGAGAGGCTTCCATCTTTGGCGGGGTTTTGCATGACTCGCTGCCCGCCGCCAAGCGCAGGGATGTTTTTGCCGCCCTTCTTCCCTGGCTCCGCGGCCAGGTGAGCACGCGCAAGCGTTTCATCGCCACGGTGCAGGATGACGAGGCGGTTCTCCGGTTTGTAAATTCCAAGGATGCCGCCCGTCTTTCGGAACTCGGCACCAGTTGCCCCGATCATTTCCTGCGCACCAAAATCAAGCCCTTGTTCATTCCCGAGGTTCCCGCAGCCGGGGCGACTGTGGAGGAGATCGTCGCCGAATTGAAATCCCGGCTGTCCGCTGGTCTTGAAAAATACCGCGCCGACTACGCCGCTTACTACGAGGCTTGCAAACGCCCGGATTCGCCCGCGATGCGCGACCCGAACCCGACCGTGATCCTCCTGCCGGGGCTCGGAATGGTGGCGTTCGGAAAGGACAAATCGGAATCCCGTGTGACGGCCGAATTCTACAATTGTGCGATCGAGGTCATGCGCGGCGCCGAGGCTCTTGGTGGCTACATCTCGCTGCCCCAGCAGGAGGCGTTCGATATCGAATATTGGTCATTGGAAGAGGCCAAACTCCGCCGCATGCCACCCGACAAGGAACTCGCCGGACGCGTGGTGATTGTTATCGGAGCGGGCAGTGGCATCGGTCGCGAAACCGCCCTGCGATTGGTTCGCGAGGGGGCTCACATTGTTTGTGTCGATCTCAACCTCACCGCCGCCCAGGCCACAGCGGATGAAATTCTCAAGAAAACCGGCTTGGGCATTGGTGTGGCCGGTTCGGGAATCTCCGGTTGCGGACCCGCCATCGCCCTCCAGGCCGATGTGACCAGGCGGGAAAGCATTCGCGCCATGCTCAATGAGGTCATCTTCGCCTACGGTGGTTATGACTCGATCGCTGTCACGGCCGGAATTTTCGTTCCCAGTGACACGACCGGGCACATTCCCGATGACAAATGGGCGTTGACGTTTGCGATCAATGTCACCGGCAGTTATCTGGTGGCCGACGAATCCGCCCGCGATTTCAAGGCCCAGGGACTGCGGGGATCGATCGCCCTCACCACCAGCGCGAACGCTGCCGTCGCGAAGAAAGGGTCCTTGGCCTATGACACCTCAAAAGCCGCCGCCAACCATCTCGTGCGCGAACTGGCCATGGAATTGGCCCCTCTGGTGCGGGTGAACGGTGTGGCGCCGGCCACTGTCGTCCAAGGCAGCGCGATGTTCCCCCGCGACCGTGTCATCGGGTCGTTGGCAAAATACAATATTCCGTATTCCGACGACGAGCCCACGGATTCGCTCACCACGAAATTGGCCCAATTCTACGCCGACCGCACACTCACCCGTTCGCCGATCACTCCGGCCGACCAGGCGGAGGCCTACTACCTTCTTCTCACCGACAAGTTGTCCAAGACAACCGGCCAGATCATCACGGTGGACGGCGGGTTGCATGAGGCGTTTTTGCGTTGAAAAGCCGGGTTCCAAAGCGTCGTCCGGCGGGAGCGACTCCCGTTGGGCGGCGTGAATTGCGCACTTCGGGATTGTCAAAGCTGTCCCTCCTGCAATTCTGATCGTAAGAAAGTTCATGGCCAAGGGACCGAAAGACCTGTTTCAAAAATGCCGGGATTACCGCGACAGCGACGATGCCCGGGCCCAAGGATTCTATCCCTACTTCCGGGCGATCGAGGAGCCGCACGGCAACTATGTGATCTGCAACGGGGAACGGAAAATCATGATCGGGTCGAACAACTACCTCGGCCTGGCCCAGGACGAACGCGTGGTCGAGGCGGCCTGTGAGGCGACTCGCCGCTATGGTGTGGGTTGCACCGGTTCGCGTTTGCTCAACGGCACAATCAAGTTGCATGTGGAGCTTGAGGAGGCCCTCGCGGCTTTTCTCGAGCAGGAGGCGTGCATTCTCTACAGCACGGGATTTTTTGCCAACCAAGGCGCCTTGATCGCCCTGACCGAAGATGATGATGCCATCCTCTGCGACCGGGAGAACCACGCCAGCATCATCGACGGATGTCAGTTTGCACCGGCCAAGCTCATTCCCTTCCGGCACAACTCCGCCAGTTCCCTGGAAATGCGGCTGAAGCGCCTCCCTGATGAAGCAGGTCGCCTGGTGATCATGGACGGTGTCTTCAGCATGTCGGGCGATATTGCCGACCTGCCGGAAATCATTCCAGTGGCGAAGCGCCATGGAGCCACGGTTTACGTGGACGAGGCGCACTCGCTGGGGGTCCTTGGCCGCCAAGGGCGCGGCACCGTGGACCATTTCGGCGTCAAGGACTCGGTGGACATCGTCATGGGGACGTTTTCCAAATCGCTTGGCTCGATGGGAGGCTTTATCGCGGGCGACGGCCGCATGGTCGAATATCTCAAGCACCGCTCGAGGTGTCTGATCTTCACGGCCGCGCTCCCCCCGTCGGTCGCCGGTGCGGTCAAAAAATCCCTCGAACTCATGCAAGAGGAAACCTGGCGGATCGACCAACTCTGGAAAAACACCCGGAAAATGCACGAGGGCTTCCGGAGCATTGGTTTCAATATCGGGGAAACCAAGACCCCGATCGTTCCGATTCTGATCGGCAGCGAGGCCAAGGCCTTCATTTTCACCCAGCGGTTGTTCGAAGAGGGCGTCTTCGCGACGCCCGCCATCTACCCGGCGGTGCGCTACGGGGAAGCCATCGTGCGCACCAGCTTCATGGCCACCCACACCGACGAGGACCTCGACCGCGTGCTGGAGATTTTTGAAAAACTCGCCCGTGAACTCGGCACCTTTGACGACCCCGCTTATGCCAACCCCGGCCGCCGCAAAAACATTTTCGATTTCCGTCTGTCGGACGCCTCGGGAGAGGGTGATGTTCGAGCAAACGGGGGAGTGGTTGCACCGGAGGAATCCGGCCTTTGTGCCGCCGTTTCCCGGTAGCGTTGCCAAGTTTCTCAAGCCCGACTCGACCTTTCAAACGCGCCACGGATCGATCACCCCGCTCCTGGCCTCTCAAGATGGGCGCCCGGTGGGTCGCTTGGCTGTGATTGCGAATCGCTCCCACAACAGCTATCACGGCGACCGCACGGGTTTTTTCGGGTTTTTCGATTGTGTGAACGACCCTGTCGTGGCAGCGGCCTTGTTTGAACAAGCGGCGGCCATTCTTCGCGCCGGGGGGTTGGAGACCGTTCGCGGTCCTTACAACCCCAGCATCAATGATGATTGTGGTATTTTGATGAACGGATTCGAGCGGCCTCCGATGGTCGGCCTTCCTTGGAATCCGCCCTATTATTCCGCCTTGCTGGCCGGACTCGGTTTTCAGAAGGCCCGCACGCTTTACGTGCTCAACCTCCCGATGCACCGCCGCGAGCCACCCGAGCGCCTCGCCCGGATTGCCTCGCGTCTCGAGAAACGTGCCAACCTCTCGATGAGACCGATCGATATGACCCGTCTCCGGGAGGAGCTCGAAATTGTCCGGACCGTTTACAACGCCACGCTCGAGCGCAATTGGGGCTTTGTTCCAATCGGCTCCGAAGACATCCTCGACTCGGCGGCGGAACTCCGGGCCATCGCGGATCCCCGCTTGCTTTTGATTGGCGAGTCCGCCGGCCGCCCGGCCGGAGTTGCCATCACGTTGCCGAATTTCAACGAGATTCTTGCCGGAGCCAAGAACACCCCCCGCTGGCTCCGCTTGCCGCACATCCTTTGGCTGATGAAATCCCGGCGCATCCGCACCTGTCGGCAGACGGTGCTCGGTGTCGTGCCCGAATTCCGCGACCGCGGCCTTCATGCCTGGCTCGTTCACGGCCAGTTCTGCGAGGCCAAAAAGCACCACACCGACGCTGTTCTCGGATGGCTCGAGGACACCAACGCCGAGATTATCGACGTTTGCAAACTGGTTGGCGGCGAACCCGACCGCGAATGGGCGATTTTTGAAAAACCCCTCGGCCCGGGAGACGAGCTTGCGAAGCCGTCGATGCTGGCCTAGCTACAATCCCCGGTGAACATCTACGCCCGCACCATCCAATACTTTCGCCCGTTCGCATGGGCGACAGCCGGAGGAGTCGCGCTCACCCTCGCCAACATCGGCTTCAATCTGCTCAAGCCCTGGCCGTTCAAATTCATCGTCGACGGAGTTCTGGATTCCTCGGCCGGCACGGCCGATTCCCGGGCGCTTTTGCACCAGTGGTTCGGCGACGCCCCGCCGGCAGGTGTCGTGCTGGTTCTTTGCCTCGTCATGGTGGCGATCAGCCTTGTCGGAGGCCTGCTCAATCTGGCGTCCAACTACCTTTTCGTCCGCGTGGGCCTGCAAGCCTTGCTCAAGCTCCGCACCGATCTGTATGCCGCTCTTCAGGCATTGCCGCTGAAGTTCCATGACGCCCGGCGGAGTGCCGATTCCAGCTTCCGTGTGGCCTACGATTCGCAAAGCATCCAAACCATCTACAACAAAGGTTTCGCCACCGTTCTTTCCTCGGCTGTCATGCTGGGAGCGACTTTTGTGGTCATGTTGCGAATGAACTGGCCCCTCACGCTGGCATCGCTGGCGATCCTGCCGCCGGTGGTCTGGGCGATCCGCCACTACGCCGTGCGGGTGCGCACCCAATCCACAGCGATTCAAGAACGCGAAAGCGATCTTCTCACGATTGCCCAGGAGGGATTGAGCCAGATCCGGATGGTTCACGCCTTCGGCCGGGAGTCGTTCGAAATCGACCAGTTCCGCCGCCGGGCCTCGCGCAGCCTGGAGGCCAACATGCGCCTCAACATGACCTCGGTGGCCAGCGCGCTGGTGGTTGGCACGCTTATGGCCGCCGGAACGGCGCTCATGTATTATGTCGGCTCGTTGCAGGTCTTGAACCCCGCCGCCCGCTTCACTCTCGGAGACCTGCTGGTTTTTTCATCCTATCTCATCATGCTCTACCAGCCTCTGGAGCAGTTGACTTACACCGCGTGGGCATTGGAAGGTGCGGCCGCCGGCACCCAGCGTTGTTTTGAGGTGCTCGACCGTCAAAACGACGTGCCGGATGCCCCGGGAGCCGTCGATCTCCCGGCCGTGAAAGGGCAGATCGAATTCCGCAACGTCGGCTTCTCGTATCAGGACGGCCAGCCGGTGTTGAATGGCGTCGAAGTCCTCATCCGTCCCGGTGAATGCGTCGCGTTTGTGGGTGGCACAGGAGCCGGCAAAAGCACGCTCCTCAGTCTGGTGCCCCGCTTCTACGATCCCACCGCAGGGCGCATGCTCATCGATGGCCACGATCTCAAGGCGGTCACCAAAAAAAGCCTCCGCGCCGGCATCGGCATGGTCTTGCAGGATACTGTTCTTTTCAGCACCACGATTCGCGAAAATATCGCTTACGGAAAACCCGGAGCCACGGATGCCGAAATCGAAGACGCCGCCCGCAAGGCCCAGGCGTGGGCGTTTATTGAAAAACTGCCGCAGGGACTCGACTCTCCCGTGGGTGAGCGTGGAGGACATCTCAGCGTCGGCCAGCGCCAACGCATCGGCATCGCCCGGGCTTTTTTAAAGGACGCTCCGATTCTTCTCCTCGACGAACCCACCAGTGCGCTTGATCCCTCCACCGAGCATGCCATCATGGAGACCATTGCCGAACTCATGCGGGGCCGCACCACGCTGATCATCACGCACCGCTTGACCACCGTTCATTCGCTCGGCCGCATCGTGGTTCTCGAGGGAGGGCGCATTGTCGAAGACGGTCCCGGTCCCGATCTGGTCAAAACCAATGGATCCTACGCCGCCCTTTACCGTGACACAATGGCGGGCCACTGAGCGGGCGTCGCGACGTCATCGGCTGAGGCGGTTCCTATCGACGGAATAAATTGTAAGTTTGGGCTTGTTCAACGTGTCAGCGGCGATCCGATATATTCTTTCACCATCAGTAAAAGTTGCAGCTCCATCGCCAAAAAGTGCGATACTTGAGGTTAACTGCTCCTTCATTTTTCGCCATGGTTTGGCGGTAATGGATTCCCCGCTGTTGACACTAGTCCTGCGCTCCATCTCTCTTATTTTGTATTCTAGGGTAACTAATAAATAAATCTTATCATTATCGAGTGTGTCAAAAAGAATTTTAATCCGCTCCAATCTTTTTTGAATCTCATATTGAAACGTTGATTGATTCTCAAGTTCTTGCAAGGGTTCGAAACCGCTATCATTTGGAATTGCGAGTGATGTTTTTAATGCCCATGTGCCTTTGTGCAATATCTCAGAATATGTTTCTGGAAATATCAAAAAATCCTGAGGATTGTTTGATGGAACACGTTTTTGCGACTTCGTATCCGCATCGAATAGCGAAAATATAGACGATCCGGGTTGTAAATTCACCTTGGAGTCAACCTTGAGCTTATAAGGTGCATTGTTAGTCGAAGCGGCTTGTTCCCATGTAATCTGACCAACCCTTGATTCCGTTTTCTCAGATAAGTAGCCTAAGAATAAACCATCGCGAGTTTCAACAACTGAAAGAACACCGCCATTGCGCGTAAAACTATCATTATCTGATTGATCGGCTGGCTGAACAATCCAAGCCCTGGACATTATGCTGTCTGTATTTGATAAAATAGCACCTGATGAATCAAACGGATCAAACAAAAGACTATTAGCTGTTAAAGAATACGGCGTGAATTTTGTATGAATATTAGTATTTGGTATGGCTGAAAGCGGATCTTGTGGAGCATCATTCCACCACCTTCGTGTTGAATTGTCACCAGTCATTGAGAAATCACTCCATCGAATTGCGCCAAATCGCATCCCACCGATATTTTTTGGAAAGAAGACCGCGGCAGAGTCTGTGTTCTTCCAGTTTAAAGCTTTTAACAAAAATCCCGGACGAACATAACCAAGAACCTTCGCAGGGTATGCATCTTTAGCGAGATTTCGAAAAGCAACTTTTCGCTCGAACTCGGCCCCCGCAAAGCTCCCTGCCTCGGAATACTTTAAAATAATGCTATCCGCCGCTTCACAAAATGCCGCGTCGCCACCGGAAAGTTCATAGATAGGACTTCTTGATTTGGCGACAATACCACTTGCAAGAATCTCTGAAAGCGGAATGCCATTGAACTCTGGATCGATATCTTGATTTGAAATCGAGACCTCGCTTGCGGAAACATTGTCTGCAGGAGTAGACAGTAATTTCCCTTTAAAATCTGTTTCGGAATTAAATAATACTACGGATCCTTTTGATCTCTTTATTATTGCGTCAGACCTTTTTTGTTGTTCGGCTATAAATGTTTCAAATTTAGCTGAATACAAACTCAGTTGTTTTTGAATAGACTCGGGGAACATTTCAACTGGCCAGCTATAACGACGAGAATTTGTATCTCGGAATTTTACCTCCTCACGGGATACTTCAGTAATAAATACGTCATTAAACGTCTGACCACCCGCTTCGATTGAATCGAAGTGCATCATCGGAAAAAGATCAACCAGGTGTTTGTTGACTTTTGGATTTAAACCATTTGTCTGATTTGATTCATCAATAACAGATTCTAATTCTAAAATGTTATCTATTGTATTTCTTGCAATTAGCAAATTCTCGCTTTTTAAAAGAATGTTAAATGCTCCTGGTGGAAAACTTACGCACATGAAGACATGGGATAAGGGCATATCAAGAACCGACCGACCGTTAAGGACATACTGCATTGTGACGAGTGTGTTGGGTTCACTAGATTGCTCTGCACTTTGCAAGGTAGGTATAAAAAGTATAAATAAAAAAGCCGCTATGCAACGTGCAATTTGATTTGCTCTTGTCAAATTCATAGGTTCATTTCTATGCAACCCTATAAATGTCCAGAATAATTATTACTCCGGCAATATAAAGGGTGGAGTAAAAAACCGGTCTTCTTGTCTGCAATTATGCTCCCATGTGCCTTCTATTAATTTGCCCGAGTAATATCTGGGCTTATTTGCCGCGGTAGCGCTGGAAATTGGGCTGGGGGAGGTCGTCGGGCAGTCCGATGGGGTCGACGGTTTCCTCTTCGTCGTCTTGCTGAATCAAGGGTTGGCCCTCGGCGTTCATGAGGCGCGCAGTGACGAAGACGATCAAGTTGCGTTTGATTTTTTGATCTACATTTGAGCGGAAAAGACGGCCGGCCAGCGGGATATCGCCGAGGATCGGCACTTTGTCGTTGACCCGTTGCACGTCCTCGCGGATCAAGCCGCCCAAGGCCACGGTTTGACCATCCCAAATACTCACGCTGGTGGTCACTTTGCGAACCGAGAAAATCGGTTGGTTGATCACGTTGGGTGTGATGGTAAAAATCCCGATGCCTGAAGGGTTGCCCGCAGTGATCTCACGAGGATCGTAACGTGGGCCGATGATCGGCGAGCCATAGTTGACAAAGCCATCAAATTCCGTGACTTCCGGTGTGAGATTCAGATCGATCGTGTAGTTGTCGGCGCCCACTTGGGGTTCGACTTCCAAGCTTACGCCCAAATCACGCTTTTCAAATGCCGTGGGCGTCGAAGGAGTGACAAGACCGGAGGTTACGACGATGCCCCCGCCATCGCCACCTGTGGTCAATTGACCGCTTTCAGCTTCAGGAACCTCCGGTGGGTCGAACTCGGTTGGAAAGGGAAATTCTCGGACAATCTTAATGGTTGCTTTATTTCCACTCTTGGTGGTCACCTTGGGAGCCGACATCAGGTCCACACCTTTTTGTTGGCTGAGGGCACGAATGACGACTTGGAACTGCGGGTTGGTAAAGATTCCCGCGATGCCAAAAATGGCGGGTGAGGCCACGTTCGCTCCCTGAGGAACACCTGCGATGAGCGCATCCAAGCTGTTGGCAGTGATGGCCGAGTTGTAACTGGTGCCGATGCCGTTGCGATTGCCGCCGGTGATTGGATTTTGGCCAGCATTGCCAAAAGGAAAGTTCGCGTAGTAATCGCCTGAGAGTCCTTGATTCCCCTCTTGGGAGGGATCGGTATCTGCGCGGGTGCCGCCATCTCCATAAACGCCGCCGCCGATGCCGAACGGACCGAGCAGCCAGTCGAAGCCGAGTTCATCCACATTGTTTTGTGTGATTTCCACAAACTTGCTCTCAATTTCCACTTGGGTTGGCGGGACCCCCATATCGCCTTCGACCAAGGTGTCGATGAGTTCGATGGCTCCTTGCGTGTTGCGCACGATGAGTTTACTGCCGGAGGGAATGTATTGCGCAAAAGAACCTTCTGGGAACGGAACTCCTTGCTGGGTGAGATATTCCGTCGCATTGCGGCTGCCCGTGATGCGTGTATTGGAGGAGGCCGCTTGGGCGCCCGGGCGGGGGGTGGAGGATTCTGCTGTTGTCGAGGTTGGCGGGATGAAGCCTGGAGAGACCCGATATTGCTTGGTCACGAGTTCATCGGTATTTTCCGTGGCGGGAACGATGAGGACCGCAGAGGGGTCGATTTTGTATTTCATCCCCGCCAGTTCAGTCAGGTAGCGAATCGCCTCGATGAGCGGCACGTTGCGGAGATCCATCGTGATCTTGGTATCTTCGGTGACTGTCGGGGTTGCGGTTTCGCCTGGCAAGGGAGCTTCCGCTGTGGCAGTTGGCTGTGGGCTTGCGGTGGCAAGCTTCAACACAATATTGACGCCCTTCTTTTTGGCATCGTCCGTGCTGTTGTCGAGTTTGCGGCTTTTCTCTTTGAGAAAAGCCACGACCTCCCGCACGGAGGAATCTTCCAAATTAATCCGGTCGATGATGATGGAATTCAGCTTGCGGGTGATGGCATCTTTGGACACGGCGGCTTGGAATCCATTATCAGCGCCCGCTGTGGAGCGGCTTCCGCCGCCAAACCGACGAACCGGGCGCTCCCAGGCGCGGTCCACAAGCCAAAGCATGCGGCTGCGGGTTTCGTTGTAGGCCTCATTGTAGTAGGTGGTGCGTTGCTGGGCAACTTGTTCCATCCCATTGCGGGCCGCCGTGTTGTAGGGATCAATGTTCAACACCTGCTCGTAACGCTTCATCGCGAGATCGTAACGACCGGTGGCAAAGTAGCCTTGAGCTTGATTCAAAAGTTTGGATGCCTCATCGGTATTGGCGGCGGATCGTGGGGTCACGGTGCGGTTGTAGTAACCGGGTTGCTCGAGATTGGCCAAGAATTGGACTGCTGGTTTGAAGGAGGGATTGATCTGGGGTGAAAGGATCGTTTTGGCCACACTTTCCGCATCGGCAAAGCGACCTTGGGAGACGAGCCAATTGGCGTAGTCGATGCCGCAGCGGCTGAAGTCGTTCACGATCTCGCTGCGCCGAGCGGCTGCGATGGAGCTGCCGTGGGTGAGTTCCACGGCCTCAAGATATTGAGTGTAGGCTGCTTCCAGATTTTTATCCGCTTTGCTGCGGCTGGCTTTTGAGACCAAGCTCTCCGCTTGCAGAAGGTCTTCTTGGCGGCGGATGATTTCGCGCTCGGAAAGAGCGACCGCATCCAGCGCCCAAGAGGGAGCGGGAGCCATGATCACGGTGGCGGCGAGAATCAGGCGGCGAACCATAGGGTGCATCGGTTGAAAAAGCATCATAACTTATTGGGGAAGAGGCTCCGTAAGAACGTCGCCAGGGATGGCTTCGGAGAGCATGCCTTCGACATCGACATCCGGAATATCCGAGTCATCCTCCTCCACTTCGATGATCGGTTGGCCGGCCGGATCCAGGAGGCTGGCTGTGACAAACATGATCAAATTGCGCTTGATGTGTTGGTCGACATTCGAGCGGAAGAGACGTCCGGCCAACGGGATATCCCCAAGGATTGGCACTTTGTCCTGAACTTGCTGAACATCTTCCCGCATCAGGCCGCCGATGACCACGGTTTGTCCATCATAGACGGAAACTTGTGTTTCCACCTCGCGGGTGGAGAAGACAGGTTGATTGATGGTATTGGGAGTTGCTTCAAATGTGCGGGACGGAAGCAAGAATTCAACGATCGGCGCGATCACGGTCGTGACCGAAGCGGCCACTGTGGCATTGATCGGGCTACCGTAATTGATAAATCCGTCGAATTCGATCACGCGCGGGGCCAACCGAAGGTCGATGGTATAGGAATCCGAGCCAACGGTAGGCTCCACTTCCAAAGTAATGCCGGTATTTTTCGTATCCCAAGCGGTGGGGGTATTGGGAACCACTGGCGTGTATTGAGATCCGTTGGTCGCCGAAAGTTGGGGCGGGTCGAACTCGGTCGGGTAACGGAATTCGCGAACGATTTCGATGGTGGCGCTTTTGCCGCTTTGTGTGGTGACTTTGGGTGCGCTCACCAAGTCGATGCCTTTTTGTTGGCTCAGGGCGCGCATGACGATTTGAAATTGCGGATTGGTAAAGACACCGGCTACGGCCAACGCAGCTGGTGCGGGGCCAACGGGAGAGCCCAGCAAGATGGCGTCCAAAGCATTCAAGCTGATGGCCGAGGTTCCACTCCGGTTGCCTGCGGTGACAGGCCCGGCTGTTCTGGAACTGGCTCCGATGGGGAGACCATTTACGCCGGGGTTGCTCAGAGGGTAACCAGCAGAGTCAATCGAACGACCGAATCCTTCGGTGCCGCCGGAGCCATAGACTCCGGAGCCACCGGCGAGCGCAAACTGGCCAACCAGCCAGTCGAAGCCGAGTTCATTGAGGTTGTTTTGATTGACTTCGAGAAACTTGGCTTCGATTTCGATCTGGGTCGGTTTGGTGGTGGCCGCGGTATCCACAAGGGCATCGACGAGATCGAGGTTGGTTCGAGTGTTTTTGACGATCAAGCGGCTGGTGGTTGGAACGTAGTAGGCGCTGGCGCCGGGCGGGAAGGTCACTTGTTGTTTCTCCAAGTAATCTTTGGCCATCGAGCGACCGGCTGTGGCACCGCCCGCGGCACCTCCCGTTCCTCCGGGGATATTTTGAATGAAGCCGGGTGGGACTTTGTATTCCTTGGTCACGAGTTCATCGGTATTTTCGGTCGAAGGAACCACGACGACGGCAAAGGGCTCGACTTTCACTTTGAGGCCGACCGCATCGGTCACAAAGTCCAGCGCAGCCCGCAGGGAGACGTCCCTGACAGAGAGGGTGATTTGGCTGTTTTCCTCGGAAAAATCGGCAGGCAACTTGGTCACGATGTTGATGCCGCGTTTGGTCGGGTCAGCTTCCTCGGAGTCGAGATCGGCGGCGCGTTTTTTGATAAATGCGAGAGCCTCACGGATCGAGGCGTCTTCAAAGTTGAGTTCGGGAATGGTAATCGCGTCGAGTTTTTCGAGAATTGCCTGGCTGGACTTGGTCGAAATCTCGGGCTGGGAAATGATCGAACTCGGTCCATCGGTGAATTTGCGGACCGGGAGTTCCCAAGCTTTGGCAACTTGGGAAAGCATATCGCCGCGGGCTTCGTTGTAAGCCGCATCGGCATAGCGTTGGCGGGCTTGGTTGATTTTTTCCATCAATCGACGGGCGGCGATGTTATATTTGTCAATGTTGAGGGCTTGCTCGCAACGGCGGAAGGCCAGATCGAAGCGGCCTGTGGCGTAGTAACCTTCGCCTTCGTTGAGAAGTTTTTTCACTTCCTCGATGTTCGCCACATGGCCAGGCGTGAGTGTGCCGCGGTCCACGAAGCCTTGGGGATCGAGGATTTGCGCACGAAGGGCCAAAGCGGCGGAATTCGCCGGGTCGTAGCGGTCTTCAAGAAGGACATCGATGGTGCCGCGGGCATCGGCATAGCGGCCCTCGGACAGGCGTTGCTTGGCAAGGAGAACGCAGGCTTGGCCAAAGAGCTGGACGGCCGACTGGCGAAGGGCGGAAGACGCCGCTCCGCTCGCGGGCAGGATATCGACGGCGCTCTTCGCATAGGCATAGGCGGATTCGTAATCCTTGCCAGCAAGGGCTTCGGTGGCCTTCGGAAGAAGTTCGTTTTCCACGTAGCGGGCTTTGGCGTCACGTTCGGCGATTTCGCGCTGGGCCATGCCTTCGATGCCCGGGTGCTGGGCGTGGGCGAGGGAACCGAGCGCAAGGACAAGGAGGAGCGGGATGGCACGCATGGAGGAATCAGGGAGCATTGAGTGGGAGAACGCGGTAGACTTGGCCATTGGCGATGTCTTGGATTTGAGCGTTGTCGGCAGAAACATCAATCAATTTCAGTTTCACGCCGGTTTCGGGTTTCACGGAAAATTCGTCCCCTTTTTTCAGGGTGAAATCCGCGTCTCCCGGGAAAAGAAGATTGCGGAAGGTGCCGAACGAGGTCGGGTCGTCCTTTTCTTTGTTAAACACCAGAACAATGGATTCACCGGTTTCGATGTTTTCGACGGTCAATTCGGAGAGGTTTTCGACGACGCCTTTGTCGTTTGGGCCTTCTTTGGCTTCGTATCGGATGAGCTTGTAAGGAGCTCCTTCGACAAGGTCGCCGAGTGCGCGGTATTGTGTTTTCTGGGAGCCTCTGGAAATGTCTTTCAGGTTGATTTGAAATTCCTTGCCTTCGCCCGAGGGGTCGCCTTTGAACACAAGGCGGAAGGGCTTGGGTGAGAATTGAACGAGCTTCAGCTTGTTCAGAGCAGGTGGGCTTTGTTTGGGATCAACCGGGCTGGTTTTTGCCAGAAATTCTTCCAAATTGGTGAAGCCATCGGAGTCGGAGTCCGAGTCCTTGATCGCCATATCGGTGTAATCGAGGCCGTTGCGGAGGAGCCATTCATTGTCAATGGGCGGGTGAAGTTGCTCGGAACCCTCGATCGGATCGATGAGTTTGCCATCCTTCAGGAGATAAGCCCTGGAGACAAGAAGCGATCCGCGGGGGGAGTCGGAAGGGAGGTCGGCGGCGGATTTCCAGCGTTGAGGCTGGGAGACGGTAGCGGCAGCTTGCTGAAGCGCAGTAAAATTTGGTTGCTCAAAGGTATTATCCGGGGCAGTGGCGGCGGCCGGAAGAGAGGAGTCCGAGAATCCGCTGGTAGCCAGCCACGCGGCATTTCCAACGAGCGCAAGGGTGGCAAGGATCAGAAAGGCGAGATCGTAGTTTTTCTTAACCCACTCCATAAGCTATTTTTTCGGGTCCTCCGGCAAATCGGCGAAATCGAGCAGTTCCACTTCAACAACAGCCTTGACGCTTTCGCGACCGAGAACGGCTTGAATTTTTTCGGTTTCGAGTCCAGCGGATTCAAAAACAGAAGCCTGTGTCTGCGGTGTCGCACGGGGCGGTGGAGTGGGGGAGGAATTTTCCAATGTCACCGAACGGATGAGAAGGAGGGCAGGATTGGTCTGGATCGCGTTAAAAGCGTTGATGACTTTTTCTTGGGGGCCTGTGAAGGAGAGGGTGAAGGTCGAAGCGTTGAGAGGAGGTGGAGTCGGAGAGGCTGCGGGCTTCGGCGGTCCCGGTGGTTGGGCTGCGGCCGGGGTGGGCTTGGGTTCGGCGCGCTTCACCCCGTCGATCGAGACGACGGGCATTTGCACCAGCGGGTCCACGAGCGAACGAATGACTTGAAACTCGCGATTCAGAGCCGGCGTTTCTTGCTGTGAAGGGGGGGTGTCTTTGAAGGGCTCGAAGCCGTAGAAGAAATCGTCGGGAAGCTGAACGTTTTTTTCGATGGCGGTCTTTTGCAGGGCATTGACCGCGTTCCTGAGTTCGTCTTGAAATTCCTGGGGATTGGCCGGAGCGGCGGGGGCCTCCAGAGCGATGAGGCTGGCGCGATAAGAGCGCAAGGCGGAGCGGTAGGCATCCACGGAGTCCTGAACGGCCTTGAGATTGGGCTCGTTGGGAAAAGGTTTTTTTGAATCGAGGGATTGGATTTTTCCAAGTTGAGCCTGTCGTTCGTCAACGGCTTGTTGCAGGCGGGTGGAGGCATCGAAGGCCAGATAGCCCGTGGCACCGGTGCCAAGAAGGGCCACGGCTAAAATGGCGGATGGAATGGGGTTTTGCTGAAGCCAGTTCATGGCAGGCGGATCGGTTGCTTCAACGGCAGAAGAAGTGTGTAGTCGTAGGCCCATGCCTCACCGGTCGGAGTGGTGCGTTTGGTGATGACTTGCGCCATGTCATCTCCGATTGCAAAAACGGCACTGGGTTTGAGATTGGCAAAAAATTCGTCGATGACGCCGGCTCCCTTGCTGTTCGGCGGATTGTCGAGATACAGGCCATTGATTTCGATCGCGACAATGCCTTGAGGGACGTCGGTGGGCCGGGGCTGGGCGGGGGACCCGGGGCGGGCCGGCGGGGCTTTTTTGTCTTTGGGTTCCGGCGGAGTGATCGGGCCGGTGACAGGTTTGAGTTGCGTAACCCAGATGAAGCGGTCGGGAAGCATGTCGGCGAGTTCGTCGAGGATCGAGGTCCAAGCCGAACGCTCGGTCGCGACAAGGAGGAAGGGGGCCGCTTCCAAAGCAAGAGCGTCTTTTTCTACGAGGGCCGTGGCGATGCCTTGGGCTAGGCGCTCTTTGCGGGAGGCTTCGGCGGCAAGTGTTGCGGATTCATCGGAAACCCGCGTGGCTTGGCGGTCAAGGTGAAGCCACCAAAGGACGGGGGTGGCGATCAGAAAAAGGGCTGCGAGCGCGAGGCGGGGGATTTTGCGGGTTGTTTCCCGGGCGGCACGGACTTCCGGCGGGAGAAGGTTGATTTCAACAGGACAATTTTGCAGTGACCGGGTTGCGCACCCGACGAGCTCTGCCAAGCCGGAGGTTTTGACGCCATCCGGAATGGCACCGGGACCCGTCCGCACATTGCGCAAGGGGTTGAACATTCCGACGGGGAGTTGGAGTTTTTCTGCAAAGAACTCAATTGTGTAAGGCATGCCAGCCGCAGCACCGGTGAGAAGAATGCGCTGGGGACTCACGCCACCATGACTCGTGCGGTGGAAGTTCACCGAGCGGGCGATCTCCGCATGCAGTCGGGTCATGGTGTTGCGCACGACTTTCGAGATGCGGGCCGTGGTTGCATCTTCCGGTTCGGCGTAGGCACCGCCCAGACCAACAATGCCTTTTTCGATCTTCAGCTTTTCCGCCAGCGTGATGTCCTGCTCGAATTCCTTGGCAATGGCAGCGCTGATCGTATTGCCGCCGATCGGAATGGTGCGGCTGAAAAAGCGGTCGTTGTCGATAAAAATGAGATTGGTCGTGCGGGAGCCGATGTCGATCAGCAGCGTGCAGCCGGTCGCCTCGGGGTAGTTGAATCGAAATGCGTTGAAGAGGGCTGTGGGCGCGAACTCCACGATGCCCGGGTTGAACCCGCCCTTGCCGGCGGCTTGCACCAACCCGCCGAGTTGATCGGACTTGATTGCCACGAGGGCCACATCCCAAGTTTCGCCACGGCGCTGTCCGAGAATTTGTGCATCCCAAACCACTTCGTCGATCGGGAAGGGAACGTTTTGCTGGGCTTCGAAAGGAATGATGGAAGCGACGTCCTCCGCGGCCGCCCCGGGAAGCTTGACAAACCGGGTGAATACCGACTGCGAGGGCAGGCAAAGAGTCGCATCGAACTTTTTTGGAAGGTTGAGTGCGCTGCGAAGTTCGGTCGAAACAGCCTCGATTTGGGCATTCCGCGTGGCGTCGGCGGCCGGATCGACAATCAACTCGGAGGAGCGGTAGGAAAGCAGCTCCAACCCGCCTTCGGCGGTGTGTTGGAAGACCGCCGCGCTGGCGGTTTGCATTCCGAGATTGAACGCTATGGTGCTTGACGGGCGGGCCATGGAGGTCAGCGGGAGGCAGGCAGGTCGGGTTGGTGGTAATCGGAGGCGAGGTGGGCGAACGGAGTTTGGCTCTTACCAACAATTTTGCCCTCAACCACATTGAATGTGGAGGTGTCGTCCCACCAACCTTTGCCACTGGAAATTTTTGATTTCCACGACAAGGGTTCTGGAGATTCGGAACCCGAAGTGGCCACCACTCCGGCATCCACAACCGCTTGCTGGATGGTGGTGGGTGGTTTTCCGTCAAAATACTTCAGCAACGTTTGAGGGGAGACGAACGCGGCCACATGAAGTCCTTTTTCCAGTGGAAAATCCGAGTGGGCCACCTTGCCTGTGAGCAAAGTGCGTTTGCCGTCCTCGGTGATAGCGGAGTTGTTGAGCAGGAGGTAATACTGGAAGGTCACATCTCCGGATACAGCCTCTGCATCCTTGTCGCTGGAGGAGCGGTCGAGTGTGACCTCGATTTCCAACCAATGCGATGGTCGACCGGTGGAGGATTTGCGATAGTTCGATTGAATGGTGGGCGATTCGACGAGCGTTGGTTCTATTTTTTTGAGAACAAACTCGGTTTCGGCAAACAGCAGAGCCGGGGTGAAGGAAAAAGCGGCGGCGAGCAGGATGCGTTTCATGGAAGGAAGGAGGAGGGAAAATCAGACACGACCCCGGAAAAACTCGATGGTTTCGCGAATCCCTTGGTCGAAGTCCACCCTTGGCTCCCAGCCAAGAATGGTTTTAGCCCGCGTGATGTCGGGTTGGCGCACTTTGGGATCGTCCACAGGAAGCGGTTTGTGCTCGATCGGGCAGGCGGAACCCGTAATGCGCAGGATTTCCTCGGCAAACTGACGGATGGTCATCTCGCGGGGGTTGCCGATATTCACCGGTTCATGAAATGAACTCATCATCAGGCGGAAGATGCCGTCGATGAGATCCGAGACGAAGCAGAAGCTGCGCGTTTGGGTGCCGTCACCGAAAATGGTGAGGGGGCGTCCGGTCAACGCTTGGCCGATGAAAGCCGGCACCACCCGGCCGTCGTCCAGCCTCATGCGCGGTCCGTAAGTGTTGAAAATACGGACGATGTGGGTGTTCATTCCGTGGTAGCGATGGTAGGCCATGGTGATGGCCTCGGCGAAGCGTTTGGCTTCGTCGTAAACCCCGCGCGGTCCGATCGGGTTGACGTTGCCCCAATAGTCCTCGGTTTGAGGGTGGATAAGCGGGTCGCCGTAGCACTCGGAGGTTGAGGCCAGCAGGAAAGCCGCGCCCTTGGCCTTTGCGAGTCCGAGGGCGTTGTGCGTGCCGAGTGACCCCACCTTCAACGTCGGGATTGGGATTTTCAGATAATCGATCGGGCTGGCAGGACTCGCGAAATGCCAGACGTAATCGACTTCACCCGGTATGTAGATGAAATCGGTGACGTCATGGCAAATGAACTTGTAGTGCGGGTTGCCGGCGAGATGTTCGATGTTTGCAACGTTTCCCGTGATGAGATTGTCAATGGCGATGACCCGGTGGCCTTCGCGCAGGAGGCGGTCGGTGAGGTGTGAGCCCAGAAAGCCCGACCCGCCGGTAATCACGCTTGTGGGTTGTTTGGTCTCGGCCATGGGTGGGGGGAAGGTTAGTTCGAGTAGGAAGCTTGGGTCCCTTTAAGGTTGCGCTTTTTAATCCAAGGCATGAGACCGCGGAGGCGCTCACCGGTCTTTTCGATCGGGTGCTTCTCGCCGTCTTTAAGCAGCGCGTTGTAGCGCTTGTATCCGGTTTCGTATTCTTTGATCCAATCTTTCGCGAATTTCCCGGATTGAATGTCTTTCAAGGCCGCCTTCATGCGCTTTTTGACCGATGCGTCGATGATCTTCGGTCCGACCGAGACATCGCCCCACTTGGCGGTTTCGCTGATCGAGAATCTCATGCCGGCGATGCCCGCTTCGTTCATGAGATCGACAATGAGCTTGAGTTCGTGCAAACATTCGAAATAGGCCATTTCAGGCGAATATCCCGCTTCAACGAGTGTTTCAAACCCCGCTTGAACGAGGGCCGATGCGCCTCCGCAGAGGACTGTCTGTTCGCCGAAAAGATCGGTTTCCGTCTCCTCCTTGAAGGTTGTCTCGATCACGCCGCCGCGTGTTCCGCCAATTCCTTTGGCCCATGCGAGAGCGATTTTCTTCGCGTTCTTCCCGGGGTTTTGGTGAATGGCGATCAGGGTCGGAACGCCTTTGCCTTCGGTGAACTGGCGGCGAACGATGTGGCCCGGACCCTTTGGCGCAACCATGATCACGTTCACATCCTTGGGTGGGACGATGGTTTTATAGTGGATGCTGAACCCGTGGGTGAAGAGAAGGGTTTTGCCTGCCGTGAGATTCGGGGCGATGTCTTTCGTGTAGGCGGCGGGTTGCTTTGTGTCGGGAATCCCGACCATGATCACGTCGGCACGGCGAACCGCTTCGTCAGTATCAAAAACTTCAAAGCCCTGTTGTTCGGCGACAGCACGGCTTTTAGACTTCGGGTAGAGGCCGATGATGACGTTGCAACCGCTTTCTTTCAGGTTGAGCGCGTGGGCGTGTCCCTGGGAACCGAAGCCGAGAACGGCCAGGGTTTTTCCTTTGAAAACGTTGAGGTCGGCGTCTTTGTCGGTGAGGATTTTTGCGGGCATGGTGGTGTGTGTGTTTGGGTGAGTCGGGTTAGTTGGCACGGGAGAGGGCGACTTTGCCCGTCCGCGTGAGCTCGGTGACTCCGAAGCCTTCCATAAGGCTCAGGAATTTGTTGATTTTGGCTTCCGTTCCGGTCACCTCGATGGCGAGGTGGTTGGTTTGAACGTCGATAATTTTCGCGCGGAAAATGTCACAGAGTTGCATCACTTCGGCACGGGTCGTGGAATCGGCCTTGACACGGAGAAGAACCAATTCGCGGTCGACATAGTCCTCGTCGCGGAAATCCTGGACGTCGATGACATCCACGAGCTTCTCGAGTTGCTTGGTGACTTGCTCGAGCACCTTGTCGTCTCCGCGCACGACGATCGTCATGCGGGACGCCGATGCGTCGAGCGTCGGGCCCACGTTGAGGGTGTCAATATTGAATCCGCGTCCGCTGAACATTCCCGCCACGCGGGTCAGGACGCCGAATTTGTTCTCAACGAGAATCGAAATGGTATGTCGCATGAATGAAGGGTGCGGATGCTGGGGGAGTTCGGCGCCGGAGTCAATCCTTTCCCTGTCCGCCACGGTGAATTTTTCGCGGCTGTTTCCAATTTTGAAGTTTTGTCTCCCAAAAACAAATTGGGAGAAGTCTCGTGGACATCTCCCAATCTGGTTGTTCCAACCGCGCAAGCGCGGAGGGGTTATTTTTTCTTGGCAACCGCTTTTTTGGCGGCGGGTTTTGCAACCACTTTTTTGGCGGCCGGTTTGGCAGCGGCAGCTTTCTTCACCGGGGCGGCTTTTTTCGCAGGAGCTGCTTTTTTCGCAGGAGCTGCTTTTTTCACCGGAGCGGCTTTTTTGGCGGCGGGTTTCGCAACCACTTTTTTAGCGGCCGGCTTGGCGGCAGCTGCTTTCTTTGCAACAGGCTTCTTGGCAGCAGGTTTTTTGGCGCTAGGCATTCAATATCCCCCCTTTCTCTCCGCATTTGCGGGAAATTGGCTTGTGAATAGATTGTGAATAACTCACTGCCGAATGTGAATAAGTAGCGTTCGAGAGCCCGTCAACACCTTTTTTTGAAAAAATCAAAAAAATTTCCGGAGGGGATTTTTCAGAGGCGTTCGAAAAAACCGACGACCTCGGCAACGATCGCTTCCGGTTCGAGCAGGCGACCGGTTCCTTGGTAACCGCAAGCGAGTTCGCCCGATGCGGGACCGAGAAAACGGACTCCTCGGGAGGCCAAGCGGTCGGCGTTGTCGCGCGTGGCCGGATGCAACCACATTTTTCCGTTCATGGCAGGGGCCAGCCAGACCGGCGCGGGTGTGGCAAGGGCGATTGAAGTCAGCGCATCGTCCGCGATCCCGTGGGCGAGTTTGGCAAGGGTGTTGGCGGTGGCCGGGGCGACGAGAAAAAGATCGGCGGAATCGGCGATTTCGATGTGGCCCGGATGCCAGGATTCCTTCTCATCGAAAACGCCAACGGTGACGCGTTCCCGGGTGAGCGTTTGGAAGGTGAGGGGGGTGACGAATTCGGTGGCGTGTCGGGTCATGACAGTGCGCACGCGGGCCCCGGACCGGGTGAGTTGGCTGGCGATCTCAGCCGCTTTGTAGCAGGCGATCGAGCCGCAAACGCCCAGAACAATGGTTGGATTTTTCATGTGATGCGAAGCCGTTTGGTTGAAAGCCGCTCGGCCGTCATGATGGCGCGGAAAGCGGCCACGTTTTCCTCCACTGTTCCCGAAGGGATTGTGTAGCGGTAATGCGGCCACTGGGCCATTTCTCCGGCTGCGTTGTCGATTCGAAGCGCGATTTCCGCGGCGCTTTCGGTCCCGCGCGCCGTCAATCTCCGGCGCAGTTCATCCAGCCCGGGAGGCATGAGAAAAATATCGACCAGCGATGAGCGGATGATCGGATCCCCGCACGCCCGGATGCTGGAGGCTCCTGCGGTGTCAACGTCCACGAGCACATCCCGGCCCGCGGCAAGATGTCCGCAAACAAACGATTTCGGCGTTCCGTAGAACCTTCCGTGCACACCGGCGTATTCGAGGAAATCCCCGGCGGCGGCCCGCGCTTGAAACGCTTCGTCGTTTAGAAAAAAATAAGCTTGACCATCAACTTCGCCTTGCCGGGGCGCCCTGGTCGTGCATGAAACGGAGTAGACGAAGCCGGCATCGGCTCCCAGACCATTGATCAATGTGGTCTTTCCGGCGCCCGAGGGAGCCGACACGACAAAGAGAACGCCTTGGCGGTGAAAGGTGATTTTATTCAATGTTGGCGATTTGTTCGCGGATCCGGTCCAGGCCGGTTTTCGCTTCGATGACAAGGGCCGTCACGGCGGCGGATTGGGATTTGGATGCGATCGTGTTGAATTCGCGGCCGAGTTCCTGAACCAGAAACTCCAGAGTCCGGCCGACCGGTTGGGTGTCTTCAAGCTTTTGTTGCAACCGGGAGGCGTGAATCCTGGCACGATCGATTTCCTCGGTGATATCGGATCGTTCGGCAAAAAGGGCGATTTCGGCGAGGAGACGGGGATTGTCGGTTTCCAGGGGAATGGCCGCCTGCGCGATCCGCTGCAGAAGGAGACTGCGGTGCGAGGAGACAATCTCCGGCGCCTGGGCGGCGATTTGTGAGAGGATCGAATGCAACCCCCCGGCCTGGCTTTTCAAAATCTCCTTGAGGGCCAGTCCTTCAGCGGCACGGGCGGCCTCTAGAGCATCCAGGGAGGATTCGAGGGCCTTCAAAACCAAATCCTCTACTTCCCCCCCCCCGTCTTCCGCGATTCTGCAAACCCCCGGTGCGGCGAGAACCTCCGCCAGCGTCAATTCGCCGGCGAGATTCAGAAATCCCTTCAGTGCCCGGGCCTCGTGCGCGAATGCCTCCGCCGCCTCGCGGTCGATGCGGGAGCCCGCCCCCACAGACAATTTTTGAAGACCCACGTTGATCTGAACCCGGCCCCGGGACAACCGGCGATGCACCGCCTCGCGCATTTGCTGTTCCGGCATCTGGGGCGTCCGGTCACCGTGCACCACCACTTCGAGAGACTTGCGGTTGACCGAATGGCACTCGACCACCACAGCCCAGCTAGGCGAGCGGGATTCGCCCCGCCCGTGACCGGTCATACTTTTCATGGGTCGTTGAGTATCCCACACTTCGGAATCGTGTCCAGCGCGCGGAATGTTGCTGTTTTTCCTTTGATTCTGTGTCATGGGTCTGGCAATGCGATTCTCAAAACACCTCGGGCTTCTTGTCACAATTTGTGTTGTGGCATTTTCCGTCTCCGCCTGCGCCAACCCTCTTCCCGTGCCGCCCTCTGTGGACGCCTTGCCAACGGTGACACGCAAACCCAGCTACAATTCCTGCAACACCGGAGGACCACATGTGGCCTTGACTTTCGATGATGGACCCCATCCGCAATTGACGCCTGCGTTGCTGGATCTTCTGGCCCGCCGGGGCGTGAAAGCCACATTTTATGTAATCGGCAAAAATGTGAACGCGCATCCCGATATTGTTGCGCGGATGGTCGCCGAGGGCCACGAAATCGGCAACCACACGATGAACCATCCTTCGCTTCCGAAGCTCGGGGCGGCAGCCGTCTCCGCGGAGATTTCCGGCACCAACGATGCCATTCGAAATGCTGCGGGTGTGACTCCCGCAACCATGCGCCCTCCCTACGGGGCCATTACCCCCGCGCTTACCAGGCGGTTGAACGACGAGTTCGGATTGTCCGTGATCCTCTGGTCGGTTGATCCCCAAGACTGGAAAATCCGCAAGGCAGGCCATGTGTCGCAACACCTCATCGACAACGCCAAGCCAGGAGCGATTCTTCTCGCCCATGACATTCATCCCTCCACCATCGAAGCCATGCCGGCGGCTCTGGACGCGCTTCTTGCCAAAGGCTACCAGTTCGTAACCGTTTCGGAGCTGATCACCCGGGATCGTCCACCGGAGCCGGGGCTTCAGAAGCCCTAACAGGCACCATGCGGACAGCCGCTCTCCGAATTGCTTTGTTTCTGGCCTGCGGGGGTTTCGTAACGGCTCAAGACGGCGAACCACAGGAGCCCCCCGTTCCGCCCGGTGATATATCCGTGGAGCTGGAGTCCCCTCCACGCTCGGAGGTTGTTCTCGACACCGACACCTCCCAACCCGAAGAAGCCCCGGCCATTGATGCCCCCGAGAACTTGATTGAGGAACCTCCCCTGCCGGACGAGAGCCCTAGCGCCTCTGGAAAGTTTCAGGAGCAGCCCCAAGGTTTGTCTCTTTACGCGCGGCAGGGCTACGATTCGAATGTTTTCACGAGTTACACGGACCCCAGTGGAAGTCTTTACTCCAATCTCGGAGGGGCTTTGGAATATGAAACAGCCTCTCCCCGGTTGGACATGGTAGGATCTTTAACCGCTGGTTTGACTTATTATTATTCGATTCCCTACTACCAATATGAATTCAATGGGGCTTTTTCCTTGCGTCTGGCATATCGTCCCAATGCCCGCTGGACACTGACTCTGGTGACTTCGACTTCCTATTTGCCGCAGCCCGATCTTGCGACTCCCGGGGCCACAAACCAATACAACGGATCATTTATCTACTCAACCACGACGCTGGGGGCGAACTACCTTTGGTCAAGAAAAGTCGCGACAGAAACGAAATACAACTTCACTCCAGTTTACTATTTTGACCAAGCCTACAACGACCAACAAGGTCGTGTGGAGCAGACATTTGGACAGTCTATTCAATGGCTGGTGAATCCCAAAACCAAGCTTTTGCTCGAATACCGCGCCAATCCCGTCACTTACTTTTCAGCTCCCTTGGATAACTTTGGTCAATTCGCCCTTGTGGGAATGGATCAAGTTTTCAACCCGCGTGCCAAAGGTGATGCCCGTTTGGGCGTGGAGCAGCGTTTTTACAACTCGGAGAATGATAATCGCAGCTACCTAGGGCCATTTGCAGAGTTCAATGTGTCCTACGAATACAAAAAATTCTCCGTGCTAACCGCCAATCTCCGCTACGGAACCGAAGCATCGGGAATCGGTGGTTCGGCCACGCGGGATACCTTTCGACTCGGTTTGGGGGTGGTGCACGGAGTGACGCCGAAACTTTCCTTTTCAGCCTCTGTCAACTACCAAAACAACTACTACAATGAATTTGACAAAAACGTCACATATCCGGACTTCACAGAAAACGTGATCCAGTTCTCGCTCGGCGCGAATTTTCAGTGGAGCAAGCTTGTGGGATTGGAACTCGGCTACACCTATACCAATGACAGTGCCCCGGAGTTTATCGCTCCGGCTCTAGCCTACGAGCGCAACATGGCTTTTGTGGGGATTCGGATCAGTTATTAAAATGTCGATTCGTTTGACCTCTCCCGCATCCCGTGTTCAACTAAATATTCCATGAATAAAGAACAAACCGGCGAGTCGTCCCTCCATTTTTTGGACTACTGGAGGGTCGTCCGGATTCGATTGCCTCTGGTCGTATTGGTTTTCCTTCTTGTGGTGGTGACGACGGCTGTGGTGACGTATTTCCTGCCGAAGCAATACGAGTCGAGTGTCACGATGCAGGTGAAGCAAAACGACACCTACCTCAAGGTTTTTGACGACCGGTCCGGGGGAATGATCGACCCCAGGTTCATCACCACGCAATTTGAAATCATCCAACGCAAGGAAATTCTCAACCCCGTGATCGAAGCCCTTGGTCTGGAGGCCAAATGGAGGAAGCAATTTGGCATCGCAGGCAAGGAACAGACCCTTTTCCGACTGAGAAAAATGATCGATGTCCGGGAAATCCGGAATACCGAGTTGATCCAGATCAGTGTCATGGCCCAAGACAGGATGGAAGCGGCAGAAATTGCGAATCGAATTGCCGAGGAATACCAGCGCCGCCGCGTGGAGGAGCAGCAAGGCACGATCTCCCGCTCGCTGGTCCAACTCAAGGAGGAGGTCGCCAAACAATCGCGCCGGGTCTCGGAACTGCGCGAAGAGGCGCAAAAAATCCGTATTGAAAACAATATTCAGGACCTCAATCCCGACAGCGTCGAAGACCCCATGCAAGCCGCCAACGAGGTGCTTCTCGCCGTCGAACAACAAGTCAGCACGGAGCGCCTTCGGGTCTCCACCCTCCGTGCCAA
This sequence comes from Chthoniobacter flavus, assembly GCA_945883435.1. Classification (GTDB taxonomy): domain Bacteria; phylum Verrucomicrobiota; class Verrucomicrobiia; order Chthoniobacterales; family Terrimicrobiaceae; genus UBA967. The sequence goes on from CAMCXK010000001.1 coordinate 36,092, forward strand.
ATATGAGCAAATCTCCCGCCTCACGGACGATCAAATCATGCGGAGCATCAGCACGCTGGATGTCCCGGACCCGACGATTCTGCAAATGCTTCCCCAATACCAAGAGGTTGCCTCCGAGGAGGCCCGCATGCTCAACAGCGGCTTGGGACCCAACCATCCGACTGTCAAATCGCTGCGGGCCAAAAAGGAGGTCATGGAACAGCAATTGGCGGCTCAAATCGCCTCACTGCGGGCCAGCATGGAAGCAAACGTCAGAATCGGCGAGGATTCGATCAAAGAACTGGAAAAGCGCCTTTCCGAGTCCCAAAGCCAGCAGCAAACATCCAAAACCAGGGCAGCCACTTACTACGAAGCTAAAAATAATTACATTCAGGCAAAAAAGGTCTTGGAGGCCGCCGAGTTGCGCCTTTCGACGGAGACGATGCAACGCACCATGCCGCAGGATCCTGCGGTGATTTGGGAGCGGGCCGAGCCCGCCGAGTTGCCCTCCCGGCCGAGGGTTTTGCTCAACATGATTCTAGGAGTGGTTGTTGGACTCGGTTTCGGAATTGGTCTCGCTTTTTTCATCGAGTATCTGGACACCAGCGTGAAGACGATGGAGGAGGTGGAGTCATTGCTCAAGGTGCCTGTGCTGGCGGTGATCCCGAAAGGTATCAGCCTTCTGCTCAACGAACCCGATGACAACCCCGATGCCGAGGCCTACCGAATCATGCGGACGAACATCGAATTCAACCGTAAATCCCCTTCGGCTAGTGCGATCACCTTGGTGAGCGGTGGCGCCGGTGAAGGAAAATCCACCACCTTGAACAATCTGGCTTATACTTTCGCAAAAGGTGGTTACTCGACCTTGATCGTCGATGCGGACCTCCGTCGACCGTCGCAGCACCGGATTTTCGGTGTTGCAAACACCAAGGGACTGAGTGACGTCATTACCACCACCATGCCCTTGGAAAGCGTCGTTCAAACGACGAAAGTCGAAAATCTTTTTCTTATGACCAGTGGGCAAATTCCTCGAGACACCGTCGGGGTTTTGAATTCGCAACGCATGATTGATTTTATCAAAGAGGCGAAAAACAAGTTCGACATTGTGTTTCTCGACTCGCCGCCCATTCTGGGAGTCAGTGATGCCTCGGTTATCAGCAGCGAGGTGGATTTGACGATCATTGTGGTGCAACACCGCCGCTTTCCGAAATCAATGCTTCAGCGTGTGAAACAGGCCATCGATAACGTCGGAGGCACAACGCTGGGAGTTGTTCTTAACAACGTGGATGTTCGCCACGATGATTATTATTCCTACTACACCAGTTATTACTCGTATTACCAGAAGCCGGTCTCTGGAAAAAAATCCGCTCCCGCCTCACAGGATGCGCCTTTGCGAACGGCTTCCACCTCATCCACTTCGAAAAATGCGGACTACTGATCTACTTCGTTTGGCCGCCGGTTTTTTTCTGGCGACCGCCTGGGTCCACGCGCAAGACGCTGTTTTGCGTGCGGGAGACATCTTGGAACTCCGCCTTGGCGGGGTGCCACCGGAAGAAATCCAACAAGTTTCAGGTCCCTATACGGTTGACGGAGATGGTTTTCTCAACTTACCCCACATTGGCAAGGTCCGTGCGGGGGGAGCCACCCAAGCCCAGCTTCAGAACAGCATTGAGACGGCTTACCGTGCCCAGCAGATTTACACCAATCCCTCCATCACGCTGACGATTCCAAACACCGCGCGGTTCGTAAACACGGGAGGAGAGGTCAAAGTTCCGCAGCGGGTGCCATTCACCGCCGATCTCACTTTGCTGGGGGCGATCAGTGGCTCCGGAGGTTTTACGGAGTTTGCGGATCAGGGAAAAGTGCGACTGCTCCGGGACGGGAAAGTCACGATTGTAAACGTCAAGGAAATCCGACGCAACCCGACCAAGGACATCCCTCTCAAGCCGGGGGACAAAATCGAGGTGCCCCAGAGTTTCTGGTGAACCCGGCATGGGGGACCGGCCTGTCATTGTTTTTGATCCGCCCGATCCGCTGTGGTTTTGCGTGAAAACCAAGCCGCGTCTGGAGCGTGCGGCGCGCCTGTCCATCGAGCACGATGTCGGAATGGAGGTCTTTTGCCCGATGCTCCGTTTTGAGCGTGCGAGACGGTCGGGTCGTGTGCGGGTGACCGAGGCAATGTTCCCGGGATATGTCTTTGCGAGGTTTGCCTACGCCTCCCATCACCGGCATATTGCCGCCTGCCGAGGGGTCTCCCACATCTTGAAATTCGGCGGACTGCCTTCGGTGGTTCCCGAGGCCGTGGTCGAGGAACTCCGGCTCTCGGTGGTCGGGGCTGATACGATTGAAATTCCGGCTGCGATTGAACCGGGCGAGGAGGTGAAGCTGCTAAAAGGACCTTTTTCCGGAATTCAAGCCCTCGTCACGCAGGTGTTGCCGGCCCAGACACGCGTCAAGGTGCTTCTGGAACTGCTGGGCATGGAGCGAGAGGTGGAGGTGGATGCGTCGGATGTGCTCCCTTTGATTCCACATCCTTTGGCCCGAACCCCATGAACCATAAAAACGCCGTTCACACGCTTGAAGAGGCTCTGGCCCTTCATAAATCGATGCGCCATGACGAGGCGGAAAAACTCTACTCGCGCGTGCGCCTTGCCCAGCCCCGGAACTTCGACGCCTGGTTTCTATCGGGTGCCATGGCCTTCCAGCGGGGGGGGCATTTGGAGGAAGCCGTTCACTTGCTCACCCGGGCCCGCAAATTGAATCCCGCCTCGCTCGAGTGCCGTCTGTTCCTCGGGATGGCCCTCGCGGATCTCAAACGCTTTGCCGAAGCCGAGCCCCATCTCTCCGCCGTCTTGAAAAAAATCCCGGGCCAACCGGAGGCTTGGGAGAATTTGGTCCACTGCCGCCGGGCCAACGGAGATGCCGGCGGTGCCGTGGAGGCGGCGCGCCGCTTGTGCGAACTTCAATCCACCTCCGCCCAAGCCCACAATCTTCTGGGTGAAACGGTGGCGCTGGCTTCGGGTTTCGGTCCCGCCGAGGAGCATTTTCGGAAGGCTGTGGAGTGCGATGCGGGTGACCCTGCCGCGTGGAGCAACTTGGGGCTCGCGCTGCTGGAGAGGCCCGGCGCCGTTCAGGAGGGAATGGACTGCTTCGACCGGGCCCTGGGAATCGATCCCTTCTTTCAAGCCGCAGCGGCTTCACGTGCCTTGGGGTTGCTGCGTCTTTACGAAACCCGGGAGGCGCTCGACGCCCACAACAGCCTCCTGTGGATGTCCCCGGGCGATGCCCGGACGATGAGCGCCCGGAATATGATTTTGAATTATCTGGACTCACCAACGTGCGAGGAATTGGCCGGGGCGCACCGCGAGTTCGGAGAACTTTTTCCGCCTGTTGAAGAACGGGTGTTTTTCAATCCGCGGGAGCCGGAGCGCCCGCTGCGTGTGGGTTTTGTCTCGCCCGATCTTCGAACCCACTCGGTCGCCTTTTTTCTGGAGCCCCTTCTGCGACACTTGGACCGTTCGCGGTTTGCGGTTTTTCTCTACCACAACCACCATCTCGAAGACGCCGTTAGCGCGCGACTGCGCGCATTGTCCACAAAATGGTCCAACATTTCGGCCATGGACCATCAGGCGGCCTGCGAAGCCATCCGCAAGGATGCGCCCGATATCCTGATCGATCTGGCAGGCCATTCCTCGCTGAACCGACTTCCCGTGTTTGCCATGCGCCCGGCGCCAATTCTGGCGACCTACCTTGGCTACCCCCACTCCACCGGGCTTCGAGAAATCACTTGCCGCCTCGTGGATGACACCACCGATCCGCCCGGGCCCGCCGATGGCCTTGCCTCCGAGCGACTGGTGCGGTTTTCGACATGTGCATGGCTTTACCAGCCGCCTGTCGAGGCCCCTGATCCGTCTATTCATAGCGAGAGCGTCACATTCGGGTCGTTTAACAATTTTCTCAAAGCCAGTCCTGCCACCCTGGCCGCCTGGTCCGCGCTTTTGGACCGTATCCCCGCGGCGCGACTGGTTCTGAAAAGCCCGAACTTCGACGACCCTGAGGTGGCCCGGCGAATCCGCAGCCATCTCGAATCCGCCGGACTCCCCCTCGCGCGGGTCGAACTTTGTGGCCTCCAACCGCGCTTGGAAGACCACCTTGGCCAGTATCGGCGGATCGATGTTGCATTGGACACCTTCCCCTACAACGGCACCACCACCACCTGCGAAGCCTTGTGGATGGGGGTGCCAGTGGTCACCGTGCGTGGAGACCGGCACGCGGCACGGGTGGGCGAGTCGCTTCTGCGGGCGGTGGGCCATCCGGAGTGGTGTGCCGCGGATGTGGAGGAGTATGTGAATGTCGCGGTGCGTCTGGCTTCGGACCGCGAGGGGCTTGCCGCCCTTCGTTCCAGCCTGCGCTCGGAGATGGCCGCCAGCATTCTTCTCGACCATCCCGCGCAGGCCGCCCGTTTCGGCGATTCCCTCCGGGCCATCTGGCGGGATTGGTGCGCCTCCCCCTGATCTCGTCTTGATGGCGCTTGGCAGGTGACGGCTTCATGCCTACAAAATCCCGAAGAATGAAAACCACCCATCTCCTGCCGCTGTTGTTCGCCGCCGGCACAGCTTCGGCACTGGCCCACGCGGGGCATCACCACGAAACCGGCCTGCCTGATTTCGCCGCCCATTTTTTCCTCGGACTGCAATCTCTCCTCCTGATCGCCGTTCCCTCGCTCGTGGTTGTTTTTGTCCTCCGCGCCGCACGTCGCAAAAAATCCCGTTCCGTCCACCGCTCCCATACACACTCATGACACCCGGCCCCGTCTCCCGCTTCATCGACCACCACTACCGCCACTTCAATGCTGCCGCGCTCAAGGATGCGGCGGATGGCTATATCTCCCACCTCGACCAAGGCGGCATCATGCTCGTCACGCTCGCTGGAGCCATGAGCACGGCCGAACTCGGTCTCTCGCTCGCGGAAATGATCCGCCAGGGAAAAGTCCACGGCATCGTGTGCACCGGAGCAAACCTCGAGGAGGACATCTTCAACCTTGTGGCGCACGATTTTTACGAACGCATCCCGCACTACCGCGACCTGACGCCGGCCGATGAACAGGATCTTCTCGCCCGCCATATGAATCGCGTCACCGACACTTGCATTCCCGAAATGGAAGCCATGCGCCGGATCGAAAACGTCATTCTTCAGGAGTGGATGAACGCCGACCAGAAGGGCGAGCGTCTCTTCCCGCACGAGTTTTTCTGGCGCATCCTGGACTCGCCGGAACTCCAGAAAAGTTTCCAGATCGATCCCGCCAACAGCTGGATGGTGGCGGCAAAAGAGAAAAACCTGCCGATGTTTGTTCCCGGCTGGGAGGACTCCACCCTCGGCAACATGTATGCCGGCCACTGCATCGAAGGGGATGTGAAAAATGTCCACACTGTCCGCACCGGCATCGAATATATGATTGCCCTTGCCGACTGGTATGCTCCCACGAGCCACCAGACGCCGGTCGGCTTTTTCCAGATCGGGGGCGGCATTGCGGGTGACTTTCCGATTTGCGTGGTTCCAATGTTGCATCAGGACCTGCGCCGCACCGATGTGCCACTCTGGGCGTATTTCTGCCAGATCAGCGACTCAACCACCAGCTACGGCAGTTATTCGGGCGCCGTGCCGAATGAAAAAATCACCTGGGGCAAACTGGGTGAGAAGACACCGAAGTTCGTCATCGAGTCCGACGCCACCATCGTTGCCCCGTTGATTTTCGCCAAGGTTCTCGGCTGGTAAAAACACGGATTTCCCCCGATCCAACAGACCAACCCCACCGTCGATGCACATTCTGGATATTCTCAAACCTGGAAAGCCCACGGTTTCGTTCGAGTTTTTTCCGCCGAAGACCGTCGAGGCCCAAGAGGCGCTCTACGAGACCATCCGTCAATTGGAATCCATCCGTCCGGGCTTTGTGAGTGTGACCTACGGAGCCGGCGGTTCCACGCGGGAACTCACCCACGACCTCGTGGTGCGGTTGAAAACCACCACTTCGCTGGACCCCGTGCCGCATCTGACCTGCGTGGGGCACACCCGCGACGAAATCGCCGTGATTCTTGACCGTTATGCCGCGGCCGGAGTCAGCAACATCCTGGCGTTGCGTGGCGATCCCCCCCGTGACAGGCCGAACCACGACCACTCGGCCGATGCGTTTCCCCAAGCTGCCGACTTGGTGCGGTTCATCCGCGCCCATCGCGGCCATCCCGATTCAAGAGGGTTTGGCATCGGTGTGGCGGGCTTCCCCGAGGGCCATCCGGCGACTCCCAACCGACTCTTGGAAATGGAACACCTCAAGGCCAAGGTGGACGCGGGCGCCGACTACATTTGCACCCAGCTTTTTTTCGACAACCACGACTTTTATGATTTTCGCGACCGTTGTGTTCTGGCCGGCATCGACGCGCCTGTGATCGCGGGCATCATGCCAGTGACCAGCGCCGCGTCGATGCGGCGAATGGCCGAACTCGCGGGCGGCGCGCGCTTCCCGGCGCGGTTGTTGAAAGCCCTCCAGCGGGCCGGCGACTCCCCTGAGGCCTTCCGGCAAATCGGCCTGCACTACGCCACCGAGCAATGTGCCGACCTTCTCGACCACGGTGTCGACGGCATCCACCTTTACACGCTCAATCAATCCACCGCGACCCGCGAGATTTGCCACCGTCTCGGCCTCGACCGCTGACCTCCACCTCCGGCCAAGCCGCTCCATGACGCCTTACGATGCCTTGATTGTCGGTGCCGGTTTCTCCGGCCTGACTCTTGCGGAGCGTCTTTGCACCGGGCGCGGGTGGCGCTGCCTCGTAGTCGAAAAACGGGACCACATCGGAGGCAATGCGGCCGACCGGTTCGATGCCCACGGGGTCCTCGTCCACTCCTACGGTCCCCATTATTTTCGCACCAACTCCGCCCGCATCCGGGACTACCTGTCGCAATTCACCGCGTGGCATCCGGTCGATTACACGATCCTTTCCTTCGCGGCGGGACGCCACTGGCCGTTTCCCGTGAATTTGAACACCTTCGAGGCTTATCTCGGGCGTTCCTCGACAACCGCGGAGATGGAGTCCTGGTTGGAAAGCCACCGCCTTCCGATTGAAAACCCTTCCAATTCCGAAGAGGTTATTCTTTCGCAGGTGGGGCGGGAATTTTACGAATTGTTCTTTCGCGGCTACACCCGCAAGCAATGGCGCCGTGAACCCCGTGATCTGGATGCAAGCGTGTGCGGTCGCATCCCCCTGCGAACCGTGCGTGACAACCGCTATTTCAATGACACTTTCCAGGCCCTGCCAAAGGACGGCTATACCCGGCTTTTTGAAAACATGGTGCGCGCCTGCGGAGACCGTCTGGAAATCCGCCTCCGCACCGCCTATCGGGATGTGATTCCTCACACGCGTTTCCGCAGGCTCGTATTCACGGGACCGGTGGACGAATTTTTTGACCACCGTTTCGGCCCGCTGCCCTACCGTTCCCTGAGATTTGAACCGGAATCGTTCACCCCGGAGGATTTAAATCGCCGTCCGACCCCTCGCGATCAGTCGACGTTCCCGGTGCCCCTGCACCATTTCCAGCCAGCGGTTCAAGTCAACTACCCTGGTGACGAACCCTTCACGCGCATCGTGGAGGTCAAGCATGCCACCGGCCAAGTGTGTGAAAACACAACCATCGTTCGCGAATACCCGGCCGATTTTGCGCCGGGGTCGGAGCCTTATTATCCGATTCCCGCCCCGGATACGGCGGCTCTTTACCGTCGCTACGAGGAATTGGCCGGTCACGTCGCGACACATCCCCGCGACATTCTTCCGGAGTCCTGCGGCTGCGAAGGTATTTCCTTTATCGGACGGTTGGCGACCTACCGCTACTACAACATGGATCAGGTCGTCGGCATGGCACTCAAGGAATTTGAAAAACTCGCCAGCGTGCCTTGAGGGCCGGATCAAGCCGGAAGACCTGCCTCCACCACGCGTTGCAGCTCCTCCGCGAAGCGGCGGTTCTGATCCATTGTCCCGACGGAAACACGAATCCATTCCGGCAAGTTGTAGCTCCGCATGGCGCGCACGATGATTCCGCGGCGCAGCAGGGACTGGAAGACGCGATCGCCGTCGCCGACACGCACCAACACGAAATTCGCAGCACTGGGCACATACTCCAGGCCCATCCCGGTGAATGTTTGCTGCAGAAACTCCCGTCCCTCGTGGGTCAGTTCGCGGGTGCGCCGCATGTGGTCCTCGTCCAGCAAGCCGGCCAGCGCGCCCGCCTGCGCAATGCCGTTGGCATTGAATGGCTGCCTGGTTTTCTGAAGAACGGCCACCAGGGACGCCGGGGCGAGTCCGTAGCCGATTCGCAGGTTGGCCAAGCCTTGGATTTTCGAAAAGGTCCGCATCACCACAACCGGGCGCCCCTCGCGGACAAACTTCAGCACATCGGGCGGGTGATCCAAAAACTCAAAATACGCCTCGTCGAAGACCACCAGCACATGGTCGGGCACACGCTTCATGAAGTCGTCGATGGCCTGCTGACCGACCAGCGTGCCGGTTGGGTTGTTCGGATTTGCGATAAAGACCTGCTTTGTCCGCGGTGTGATGGCTGCAAGCATCGCCTCCAGATCATGCGTGTAGCCGGGATCGGGCACCGCCACCGTCTTCGCACCGAAAAGCTGTGCCATGAGGGAATACACCGCAAAAGCGTGGCCGGCCGTCACCACTTCGTCACCGGGCTTTAAAAACGCATGGCCGATGAACTCGATGATTTCGTTCGACCCGTTGCCTAAAATCACATTCTCACGCTCCAGGCCCAGCTTTTCCGCAATCGCATTGCGCAACGCCCACGCGCCGCCATCGGGATAAAAATGCGCTCGGTCGAGTGTCTCACGCATCGCTTGCAGAGCCTTGGGCGATGGACCAAGCGGATTTTCATTCGAGGCGAGTTTGATGATCTGCGAGGGATCCAAGCCCATCTCGCGGGCAAGTTCCTCGACCGGCTTGCCGGGTTCGTAAGCGACCAGGTCGCGCACATGATCATGGGCGGTGTTCCACATGCCGCGAGAATCGCCTCTTAACGCGGCAGATTCAAGGCCTGCGATTTCAAATGCGCGGCCAAGCCGTCAACGCCCCGCTCCGCAGTCCGGCGGGGTCTAAGCAACACCAAACGGCTCGTGAGGACCGGAGCTGAAATGCGCACGAACCGGCATCCCCCGTGTGGCAGCTTGGACGAGTGGCCGGGTAACAGCGCCCCCCCTCGGCCAGTCGCCACCTCGGCCAAAAGCAGGGAAATTGATTCGGCATCCTTCACCTGCCGGGGCACGAAGCCCGCCTTCCGGCAGAGGCTTCGAAAAAAAGCGTTGCGCCCCGGGAAATGGGAGTCGGCCAGCGAGATCCATTTTTCGTTTTTCAGCTCGATCAAGCGCACGTTCCGGCGCCGGGCGAGTCCATGCCCCTCGGGAAGCACTGCCTCCATGCGGTGGCTCCACAGGGTTTCAACATGGAATGGCTCGCCATCGCTTTTTTCAAAGTTTCCCAGCAACACCAAGTCCAGGTCTCCCGCGGCCAGACGCTCCAGCAGCAGGCGCGGCGGCAAGTCGTGAAACTCGACATCGACACCCTCCTGGGTGGATTGGAATGCCCGCACAGCCGGCGCAACCAGGTCGTCCAAAAAGGGTGTGATAAACCCGAGGCGCACCACAGGACGCACTTTTCCGAACTCGGCCCGCACCCGCGCCTTCGCCTCCTCCGCATCCAAAAGAATCCTCCGCGCCCGGGGCAAAAAAACCTCTCCCGCCCCGGTCAGATGAATGCGCTGGCGCACCCGCTCAAACAAGGGCGCGCCGAGTTCCTCCTCCAGAAGCTTGATTTGTCGGCTCAGCGCGGGTTGCGAGACATGAACCCTCCTCGCCGCTTCCGAAACACCCCCCGTGGTCGGCAGCCGCCACAAAATAGCGCAGTTGATGAAACTCCATCCACTACCGCGTATGTCCAAGATTCCATAACCGCAAGGCATGAATCGTAGAGAAAATGAGCATGAGACAGCCTTGCGCGAACCAGTCATGATGTTCCCATGTCAACCACCGCATCACCGCTTCGGCTCCGCCCCGCCTCAGCCCGTGGAGCGACCCGCCTGGGCTGGCTCGAAAGCAGGCATTCCTTCCAATTCGGCGACTATGCCGACCCGCTGCATCCGGGCTTTCACTCGCTGCGCGTGATCAATGACGACCGTGTGGCACCCGGCGGTGGATTTCCCTCGCACCCACACCGCGACATGGAGATTTTCAGCTATGTCCTCTCCGGACGCTTGGAGCACACGGACAGCCTAGGCCACAGCCGCGTGCTTCATCCCGGCGAAATCCAACTCATGCGCGCGGGCCGGGGAATCCTGCACAGCGAAAAAAATCCCTCGACCACCGAGCCGGTTCAATTTTTGCAAATTTGGATTCAGCCGTCTACGCGCGGCCTGGAGCCGGCCTACACCGAGTGGCATCCGCAAGGAAACCCGGCTTCCAAGATTCTGGTGATCTCTCCGGACGGACGCGATGGAACCGCCCGGATCGCCCAGGACGCTTTCGTCCACCGCCTTCGCCTGGCAGCCGGGGAATCGGTGACCCACTCAGTGGCACCGGGGCGGGCGGCATGGCTTCAAATCGCCACTGGCACCGGCCAATGCAATTCGATTTCCCTTCGGGAAGGCGACGGACTCGCTTGCGAAGCCCCGCTGCTTCTCGACATCCGCTCGACAGGCGGTCTGGAAGCCCTTCTTTTCGACCTCACCACCACACCATCACATGAATAACACCACCACATCCCTGTTCCAGCCGGTCGCTCTTGGCGATTTGGCGCTTCCCAACCGCATCCTCATGGCTCCCCTCACGCGTTGCCGCGCCGAGGCGGGGCACGTGCCGGGCGCGCTCATGGCCGAATACTACGCCCAGCGTGCGTCGGCCGGACTCATCGTCGCCGAGGCCACCATGGCCATGGAGGGAAATTCCGCTTTTTACTCCGAGCCGGGTGTTTACTCGGAGGCGCAAATTGCCGGTTGGCGGGCGGTGACCGATGCGGTTCACGACAAGGGCGGACGTATCGTCCTGCAAATCTGGCACGGGGGCCGCGCCTGCCATCCCTACTTCAACGGCGGTCGCACACCGGTCGCCCCGAGTCCTCTTGCGATCACGAACGATGAAATCCACACCCCGGAGGGAAAGAAGCCGCATGTCGAGCCGCGCGAACTCCGCGACGATGAAATTCCGGCCTTGGTGGAGGGCTTTCGACGGGCTGCTGAAAATGCCCGCACTGCGGGATTTGACGGAGTCGAGATTCATGGAGCCAATGGCTATTTGCTCGATTCGTTTCTGCGGGACGGTGCCAACCGCCGCACCGGTGCCTATGGCGGATCCTTCGAGGGCCGTGCGCGCCTGCTCCTCGAGGTGATTTCGGCCGCCTCCTCGGTGTGGGGCGGTCGCCGCGTGGGCGTTCGCATTTCGCCCCTCAACAGCTACAACAGCATGATCGACAGCGATCCGGTCGGACTGTCGATCTGGCTGGCGGAAAAACTCGACACGCTCGATCTGGCCTACCTTCATGTCATGCGGGCGGATTTTTTCAATCAGCAGCACGGCGATGTGCTCACGCCAATCCGTCGGCATTTCCACGGCCCGATTGTCGCCAATATGGGCTATTCTCCAGTCGAGGCCGCAGAGGCGGTGTCGAGCGGGCAGGTCGATGCGGTCGCGTTCGGCACGGCCTTTCTCGCCAACCCTGATTTGCCGGCGCGCATCCATACCGGTGCGCCTCTCAACACCCCGGACAGTGCGACTTTTTACTCGCCTGGCCCGAAGGGTTACACGGATTACCCGACGCTTTAAGTCGCCGGCGTTGACAGCAAGAACCGTCGCGGAGGGAGGCTTGCCTTTCCCGCGGCGCGAGGGGTAGAAGCATGTCCGTATGAGTAAGCTTCCCTCCCTTCTTTTGACCGCTTGGGCGCTTTGCCTGGGCGCGTCTTGCACGACGATCACGGTGGACGCACCGCAACCGGCGGAGTTGAGCCTTGGCCGGAATGCCCGTGTTTCGATTGTTCCCGAGGCTGGATCCGACTGCGGGGAACTCGCCCACGCCCTCTTCCAGCTTTTTTCCGGTCAGGGTTACTACCAGTTGGTGGACCGGGCGAATATCGGAGATGCCATTCAAGAGCGGCAGTTTCAACGCATGAGCTTCGTGGAAAACCGCACCTCGGGCCGCATCAAGGGGGTGGATGCCTTCATTTACCTCCAAGCGGAGGGCCTCTCGGGCGCGCAGAGCGACTCGAGTTCGTTCACCTACAACGGTAAAACAGTCACCACCTACACCACCAAGACCACGGCAAACTACATCGCCAACTACCGCGCGGTTCTCTCCTCGTCATCGCAGATTGCCGGTGGCCGCCGCATCGAATTGAGCGATTCCAAATCCGCCTATTCCTCCGATGGCTACCCCGCCGCCCCTGATCCCTACCCCATGATCGCCTCGATGCGCCAATCCGCCGCCCGGCAGATTTTTCAAAGCCTCCACCCCAGCATTTTGAAAATCCGGCGCTCGATCGGTGGAACCAAAAGCCCCTCGGCCAAACAAGCTGTCCGCCTCGCAAATGCGGGTCTGTGGCCGGAGGCCACCAGCGCGGCGGAGGCCGGCACGCGCGAATTCCCCGATGATCCCGAGGCCCGCTACATTCTGGCGATTGTTTACCAGGGCACCGGTCGCTACGCCGATGCGGAACGCGTGCTGAAGGACCTTGTCGCTCAATCGGCGAAATCCAAATACCTCAATGCCATTCGGGAAAATCAAGGGGTTTGGCAAAATGCCGCCCGCTTCCAGCAGCAAATGTGACTGTGCGACAGGTTTTCCTCCTCCTGTCGGTGTTCTTTCTTGTTTGCGCCACCTCGTTGCGGGCGGCTCCACCCTCGATTGCCGTGATTGCCGAGGACGCAAGCTCCGAAACCGAACCGGGCGGTTTGGATCTGGTGGAGTCGTTGGCGGAATCCGGTCTGTCGCGATCCGTGGATGTCCGCCTCATTAGCCGCCGTCACTTGGAGAAAATTCTCGCCGAGCAAGGCCTCGCCTACCAAAACATCGTTCACGACCGCAGCCGCCTGGGACGTCTCGCCGGGGCTGACATCCTGCTCGTGGTCCGCATTGTGAAAAACCGTGTCACCCGCTCACGCGAAACGGTCTCCGCCTATGGCATGACCGAACACATCGTGAGCACTCAAAGCGACGCCGCCATCGCGGTGCAGGCTCTCGAGGTCGAAAGCGGTCGCATCCTTGCCCAACGGCAATTCACCCGCCGGAATCCCTCCAACCACCGTGCTCTGGAAGACTGTGCGGTCGGCATGGAAACCGCGTTGACCACGCTGTCATTCGGCCCGCTGGCGCGTGACGAAGCCCTCCCGCGCCACAAGGTGGTGGTTCGTCCCACCGCCGGTGACACGGACATTCCGGGCCTCGACCTCTTCATTGATGGCAATTTTATCGGGAATACCCCCATCACCACCGATGTGGAGGAAGGAGTGCGTGAAGTCGCCTTGCGCAAGGGATCCCGCACCCTCTGGAGCAACCGTGTCCAGGTCCTCAAGGAAATCTGGCTCACTCCCGATCTTGGCCATTGAGGTTGTGGAATCAAGAAAGCAGTCGCCCGCCTTGTAGTGGCGGTTATGACCGCCGATGCCAAGCGTCTCGCTTTGGGACATTCACAAGATCGCTTCCACAAGTGGACTCCGTCATCTGAGGAAGAATCCCAAAAACACAAACGGCGGACTCCTGAAGAGTCCGCCGTTTGGTAGAGTTGGTAGATTCCGAATCTTAGTGGGTCGCCGTGCGACGGCGGGCAACCACCATCAGGAAAACACCGGCAATCGCCATCAAAACATATGTCCCGGGCTCGGGAACGGCTTGAAGACCAATTACTGGACTACCGCCGTTATAGGAATACGATCCTCCAGTGAAGCCTGTAAGATTATTTACAACGGTATTGCCAGTGAACTCGGGACTTGCCACAGAGCTCACACCAAACGTTGGAGCTGTCCAGGACGGATCACTCAAAACAATCTGGTTGACAGAGGTGGAATAAGCGGATCCTTCGGGGCTATTGTAAATACTCAGAAAAAGATTAGTCCCGACGGAAATAGTGTTGTTATTATTTTGTGACAATGTTACATCCAGTTCGTTGGGACTTCCGCTAGCATAGTATCCAGTGTTAAGACCAACGGTAGGCGTGGAAGTAAGTAGCGGAGTGAATGTTCCTGAACTAAATGTTCCCCACATTGCCGAAATTGTTCCGCTTATTCCTGTTAAGGATAGTGTATCACTGTAGATACTGAATGTTCCAGCTTTGCTGAAGGTTAGTGTTGCTAGTGCAATAAGGATGGTTGATGCTATTTTTTTCATGGTGTTCTTGTTTTTTGTTTACTGCTGATTTACTTATACTATTTAGAAAATCATTGAACGACTGGGCTGCCAAGAATGTAGTTTGTGTCGGCTTGACGTTTTAAAACCATGAAGGCGTTGTTGTCAGAGAACAATTGATCAGATGTAACGACAGTCGTAGTTCCTTGGATTCTCCAAGTGACACCGTCGCCACGTAAAAAGTAGTTAGTAAACGTATCTGTTGAGGGATTGTAAATTTGGAGCTGGTCTGCACTGGCGGCATTATTATTACCAGTCCATCCATTGGTGGCGTTTCCTCCCAAACTTTGAGGGGAATATGATACAGGATATCCAGGTGCCCTGAACGAAGGACCCTGTGGCATCGGGAATGCGAAATCATTGGTCCTAACAGAACCAACAGATGTAAAGACAGTAGGCGAAGAGCGCTTTGTAACTAAAAAACCTGTTCCAGAGGGAACTGAAAATTTCGTGGCATTAGTGGTTGTGCCTTGAATTCTCCATGTCACAGAATCGCCCCTCAAAAAATAATTCGTGAATGTATCTGTAGAAGGGTTGTAAACAGATATCATGTCAGCGCTTGCGGCATTATTATTTCCGACCAAAGCAGGGCTGAAGAATGATTGCAACTGAGTCAAGGTAACATGCTTTCTAAGAGCGATGCTAGCTCCAACCAAAGAGTCGCTGCTTAATACAGAAGTATTATTAGGGCTAACAGTGTCTACAGTGATTGAAGCATTTCCAGTGGTAATCGTGGCAGCAATATTAACCTCCCAGCGTTCGCCCTCAAGAGGGCCTGACAAGACTTCGATGTAAAATGGAAATCCAGAATTATCAGCGGAATTAAGAATTGAACCAATATTTTCTGATGTCGAAAGCGACACTACGGAATTTGTGTTTCCTGAAACTTGAGCCGTAACCGCATTCGCGTTGATGAGAGGGTTTGAAAGTGAAGTTACACCGACGGGGATTGACTTTGATTGAAACCCCACAGGATCGGTGGTGGCGGTGGTGGCATTCTGGGCGTGGGAGGAGATGACGGCTCCGGCGAGGAGTGCTGCGGTGAGAAGGATGGCTGGTTTCATAGAGTAATGTCAGCGGGGTGTTCGGGGAGGCGCGTTACAAGGACAAATCATCCGTGACTTTCGCCACCGGTCAAATGGATTTTTGTGACAAAGAGAAAAATTTTTTTGAACTGTTGAATGGAGCCGTTTGTCAAAGGGACTCGGGGGCATTGAGAAGCTCGCTGATGCGCTTGAGCAGGCGTCCGGCGGCGCCCCCATCGAGGACGCGGTGGTCGAAGCTGAGGGTGAACTGCGCTTCGACCACGGGAACGAATTCCTCCAGCGCGGGATTCCAGAACGGAACGGTTTGGCCGGTTCCCATGCCGAGAAGAAGGGTTTGCTCGGGAAGGGGAATCGGTGTGGCAAGGGTGAGGCCGAAGGTTCCGTAATTGGTGATGGTGGCGATCGATCCGCCGGTGTCCGAGGCCGGGAGGCGGCGCTGGCGGGCGAGGTCCACCAGGCGGTTGTAGCGGGTCACAAGGTCGGCAAGCGGGAATTGATCGGCATTCCGGAGCACCGGCACGAGCACGCCGTCCTCGGCTTCCACGGCAAATCCGATATCGACCGAGGGCGGGTGGACGATGCGGTCGCCTACGAGCCGGCCCGCCGGGGCGCTGTTCTCGCCAAGGGCGATGGCGAGGGCGCGAAGGGCGTAAAGGGCGGGACCCGCCTTGGCGGATTGGGCCTTGCGGTGGGCCAGCAGGCGGTCGAGCTGGACTGGCAGAACGACGGTGGCCAGCGGCCGCGTCCAGCTGCGGATCATGGCATCGGCAACCGCCTTGCGCATGGGCGAGGCGGCGGTGATTTGGTTGTTTTCGATGCTGCCGAGGAAGCGTTCGAGGTCATCGATCGTCACACGTCCGCCGGCGCCGCTTCCGGCGATCCCTGCAAGGTCGGCGGCGCGCAGGCCGAGTTCCGCCATGCGGGCTTTCATGCGGGGTGAAAGGTAGGAGACCCCGGTGGCGTGGGCAGGAACAGGCAATCCACCGGTGACGGTCGGCTCCACTTTCGAAGGCGCGGCGGCGGGTTCCCGGGACTTCGGAAGCGAGGTGCGAACGGGTTCGCGCGGGGTGTCCAGGCCCAGGCGGGCGGCTTCTCCGGCGTCCACCTCGATATGACCGAGCACGGCTCCGACCGGATAGCTGGTGCCGGCTTCGACGGCCAGATCGGAGAGGCGGCCGGAGCAGGGCGCGGAGACGGCCATGACCGCCTTGTTGGTCTCGACCTCCATGAGGTCGCCATCCGCTTGCACGGAGTCGCCGACTTGGAAAAGCACGCGAACGATGGTGGCCTCGGCGATGGATTCGCCGAGTTGGGGCATGAGGATGGGAACGGAAGCCATGGTCAGATGTGGAGAAGTTGACGCGCGGCGGCGGCGATGGTGGATGCGGTGGGGCGGTGGACAGCCCAAAGCTCGGGGTGGTAGGGGACGGGGGTGTCTTTGGCGTTGATGCGCACGGGGGCGGCATCGAGAAGGCCGAATCCCTCGGTGGAAACACGGGCGATCACCTCGGCGGCGACGCCTCCCCAGGGCCATTCCTCGCTCACGCAAAGAAGGCGGCCGGTGCGGGCGACGGAAGCGAGAACCGTGTCGGTGTCGAGTGGCTTCACACTTCGGAGATCGACGACTTCAAGCTCGAAGCCATCCTGCGCCAGAAGTTCCGCGGCGGCGAGGGACTCGTGGAGCATGGCGCCATGGGTGACAACCGAGGCGTCCCGTCCGGGGCGGGCGATACGGGCCTTGCCGATCGGAAGGGCCTCGTCGGGGAGGCGTTCGGCTTTGAGGTGGTAATAAAGAAATTTGTGCTCGCAAAAGACCACCGGATCGTCGAGGGCCACGCTTTCGAGAAGCATGGAGTAGGCATCCTCCACGGTTGCAGGGGTCAGGACAACAAGACCCGGCCAGTGGGAGTAAACGGCTTCCAGGCTCTGGCTGTGGAAGGGGCCTCCGCCCGAGGTCCCGCCGGACGGGAGGCGGACCACGATCGGGCAGGGCGTGCCGGTGCGGTAGAACAGCGTGGCGGCGTGGTTGACGATCTGGTTGAGTCCGCAGGTCGAGAAGTCGGCGAACTGCATTTCCACAATCGGACGGGCGCCTTCAATGGCGGCTCCGATGGCGATGCCGACGATGGCGTCCTCACTGAGTGGCGAGTCGAGAACGCGGCCCGGGAATTCCGTGGAAAGGTTTTTGGTGGCCTTGAAAGCGCCGCCGAAGGTGCCGATATCCTGGCCATAGAGAAAAACGCGCGGATCGGTGGCAAGGGCCTTTTGCTGGGCCAGGCGGATGGCTTCGAGGTAGGTGATCATGGGGTGCCCGGGTTTTCGCGCATTGTGGCCGTGGAGAGGGCGGTCCAATCCTCTTCCGCCGGATCGGGGATCGGTTCGCGGCGCACGCGGTCGGCAGCGGCATTGACTTCGCGCTCGGCTTCGTTGCGCCAGGAGCGGAGGTCGTCCGCAGACGCCCATTTCTGATCCAGCAAATGGGATTCCGCGAGCTGAAGGCAGTCCGCGCCAAGGCGGGATTTTTTCAAGGATTCCTCCACGTAGGAGGCGTCGTCATGTTCGCCATGGCCCACGAGGCGGAGAAGGTCGGCGACGACCAACTGCGGACCACCGCCTTCGCGGGCCTGGTGGATCGCGGTCCGCAGGGTGCGCAGGCAATCGGCCAGATCGGTGCCGTCCGCCCGGTGGCCGGTCACGCCGTATCCGGCGGCCTTGTCGAGAAGGTCGGCACAGGCGTATTGGCGGGAATTGGGGGTCGAGTAGGCGTAGCGGTTGTTCGCGACCACCACCAGAAGGGGCAATTTGTCCACCGCCGCCGCATTCAGGCCTTCGTGAAAGGCTCCCGTCGAGGTGCCCCCGTCGCCGAGACATGTCGCGCCCACAATGCCGGATTCCCCGCGCAGGCGGCGGGCCAGCAATCCTCCGGCGACGGCCGGAACCATGGCTCCCAGATGGCTGATCATCGCATAGTAACCATCACGTGGACGGCCCCTGTGGATATTCCCGTCGCGTCCGCGCATCGATCCGAGTGCCGAGCCGAGATAGGTGCGCAAGGTGTCCAAAACCGTGTCGCCGAACGCGAGTCGGCCCGCCTGGTCCCGGATGAGCGGGGCGAAGAGATCTCCACGCCGGAGCTGGATTCCCACCGAGACGCTGAGCGCCTCTTGGCCCTTGCCAAGGAACACGCCTCCCTTGATCATTCCCGCACGGTAGAGGGCGGCCAGCTTGTCTTCGAGAACCCTCGAAACAAGCATGACGCGATACGCCTTGATGTAGTCGGACGTTGAAACCGGAGCAACTGGCTTGGCCATGTGAAATTCCTTTTTAAGGCCAAGTGGCCGCCGGTTGCAAAACTTTCCCAAGGAACCGCTGGCGCCCCGGGACACGAATTCACTGGCGTCGTCGATCGGATTCGAGCAGTTGCGGGGAGTGGAAACATTTTTTTTTGAAGCCTCGTCGCCGGTGACAGCCAGCCCGGAGGCCCTTTTTGCGTTTCATGAAAATCCCGCCAACATCAGGCTGATCGCCCCGCCCTCGCTCAAGTTGGCATCTGTCGAATCGGCCGAACGTGCCGTGGAGGGTGGAGAATTCCGGATTCGGGCGCGTCAATTCGGACTGCCGATCGACTGGACCGGGCGGTGGGAGGTCGTGGAGCCACCGGTGCGATTGGTGGATGTCGGAGTGCGGTCGCCATTTGCCTTGTGGCGTCACAGCCATTGTTTCCGGGCCGAGGGCGCGGGGGCGGTGATGACCGACCGGGTCGAATATGTCCTGAGCGGCGGGGTGGCGGGTCGTTGGATGTCCGCTTTGCTGCTGCCTTTCGTTTTTGCAGGGATGTTCCGGGCGCGTCACCGGGCCACGCGGCGGTATTTTGCTCAGTAGATCCTCTCCGGCACCAAAATCCCGCGGGGACGGACGAGACGGTCCACAAAACGGGTCCAGTTTTTTTGGCCCGAAAGAATTTCGATTTCCACACGCATGTAGAGAATCGGAACCTCCGGATTCGGAATCCGGGGAATGCGGACAGCGTCCTTCTCGGTAGTCAGAATGGCATCCAGATTGCGTTTCGCGCAGCGGCGTATGAAGCGTTCGATTTCCTTGACGGAGTAGCGGTGGTGGTCGGCGTAGGAGCGGGTGAGTTCGACATCCGCTCCCAGGCTGCGGAGGGCGTTTTCGAAGCTCTCGGGAACCGCGATGCCGGAGAGGGCGCCCACGCGCAGGCCTTGAAGCGATTCCAGCGCGCGGGTTTCGCCCGTTGAAAAATTGCGCAGGTGTTTCGGGCGGTGGGTGCACTCGATGATGTCCGCGGTGGTGTTCCATCGGCGGATTTCGGCCACAAGAGCCGAGTTGTCACCGCCGTCGCATTTGGTCAGAAAAATGTGGGTGGCCCGGCGGAGGTTGGCGGGGGGCTCCCGCAAGGTCCCCCGGGGAAGCATGTGGCCGTTGCCGAAGGGGGACGTGCGGTCGATCAGGGCGATTTCCAGTCCGTGCCGCATTTTGACGTATTGAAAACCATCGTCGAGGATGAGCGTGTCCACGCCAAAATGCTCGATGGCGTAAATGCCGCTTTTGACACGGTCGCGATCCACAAGAACAACCACGCCGCGCAGGTTGTTGGCCAGCATGAAGGGTTCATCGCCCGCGGTGCGCGAGTCCAGGAGAAGGGAGCGCCCGTCCGAGACGATGCGCGGCGCAAACGCCTTGCGGCGGCCCAGCAGGGCGTCGAGCACGCGTGCCAGCAGCGGGCGGGGCACGCTTTTGTAGCCGCGGCTCAGGATCGCCACCCGGCGGCCGCCGGCAGTGAGGTCCCGCGCCAGCATTTCGACCACGGGGGTTTTGCCGGTTCCTCCGACCGTAAGGTTGCCCACGCTGATGACGAGGCATCCGTGCGAATGACATTTCAGAACGCGGTTGCGGTAAAGGGCGAGTCGGCCTTGGACGGCCGCGCGGTAGATGAAGGACAGGAGCAGGAGAACGGCACGGAGCGCTCCCGCGCGGCGTCCGTAGCGCCGGTCCAGAATGACGTCCATGGCGAAGGACTCCAGCCCTTCGATCCAGCGTCTCATGCGATGCGGAGTCCGGAGTTGTCGGCCCGGACCACAATGGCGCAGGCCTCGTCGAGACCGCAGGCCGCGATCATGGCCCTGGCAACGCTGGCGGGATCGGACAGCGAGACGCAGGCGATCGAGGAGCCCGCCCCGCTCAGCCATCCGCCCAACGCTCCCGCACGGCAGGCCGCTTCGATGACCGGCTCCAGAAAGGGCAGGAGCCGCGCGCGGTGGGGTTGGTGGAGATGGTCCACGAAGCAGCCTTTGAGCTTGCGGTAATCCCGCGTGGCGAATGCCGCCGCCACAGCGGCCGATTGGCCGGCGTTCACCGCGGCTAGGCCCAGCGGAACAGAATCCGGCAGGACCGCGCGCGCGGATTTGGTTTCCAGTTCCATCGCCGGGATTAGAATGGCGAATGCAAGGTCTTGCGAGACCGTGTGGCGCTGCACCGCGCCGTGTTTTGGAGCGATGCAGAATCCGCCAAAGACCCCCGGAGCGGCATTGTCCGGATGGCCTTCAAGACTGGCACAAAGTTCGAAAAGGCGGTGCCTGGAAAGCGGCTTTCCCGCGAGGGCGTTCAGGCCTGCGAGGATGCCGAGGCGCACTGTCACGCTGGACCCGAGGCCCCGGGAGCGTGGCACGCCACCCTCCACCGACCAATGGAAGGCGCGGGGTTTGATTCCGGCGGCCGCGAAAAACGCCTCTGCGGCCTCCAGAGCCATGGGGCCGGGGGCGCCGCCCTTGCCGAGGGTGACGGTGGTGGTGTTGTGGATTTGCAGGGCGATTCCGAGGGAGTCGAATCCGGGCCCCAGATTGGCTGTGGTGGCGGGAACGCGCACCTGAACGCTCTTCATGGCAGTCAGCATTCCCGAAATCGGCGAATGCGGCAAAGACAACTTTGCGCGGAGGACGCGGAGCCTATGTGACGGAATTGTCACAATCGCCCGTTTGGCAGGGCGCGCGGCTCCGTTCATTCAGGGGACCCAGCATGAGCACGCGATACCGCACCGGCTGGATTTCCGACGTTCACCTCGGCACGCGGGGAAGCAAGGCCGCCGCCCTGCTCGAATTCCTGCGCGATGCGGAGTTCGATAGACTTTACCTGGTCGGGGATCTGATTGACATCTGGGCGCTGCGGCGCGGCATCTACTGGCCGCAGGAGCACAACGACGTCATTCAAAAGCTCCTCCGCAAAGGCCGCAAGGGAACAGAAATCATTTATATTCCCGGCAACCACGACGAGTTTCTGTCCGGCTTCCATGGGGAATACGCCAGCGTGACGCTTCAAAAAAACGCGGTGCACACCACGGCCGACGGGCGAAGGATTCTGGTGATGCATGGTCACGAACTCGACACTGTGGTTCAAAACCTCGGATGGCTGGCCCATGTCGGGGACATCGGCTATGTGCTGTTGATGCGCTGCAACGGGGTGGTGAACTTCTTCCGCCGGTTGGCCGGGCTCGGGCATTGGTCGCTGAGCGCATATGTCAAAGCCGAGGTCAAAAACGTCGTGAGCTTTATTGGAAAATTCGAGGAGTCGATCGTGCGCTACGCCCGTGATTTTGAAGTGGACGGTGTTCTCTGCGGGCACATTCACACGCCTGCTGTGCGGGAGATGTCGGGAACGACTTATTACAACTGTGGCGACTGGGTCGAAAGCTGCACGGCGATGGTCGAGCACTCCGACGGTCGCATCGAATTGCTTGCATTCGATCCCGAGGCCAAAGCCGCGGAACCGGAGGCCGTCGAGGACCTGGAGGCCGTCCCTGTAAGAATCGGAGAAGGACTCGCGGTGTCGCGGTCGGGCCATATCCACCAGGAGGGCAGTAGTCTCCTGATGCGCTCCTCGCGATAACGGGCGTCAATCAGGAGGAGGCTTCCACAGTCCGATTCGGAGCGGATGAGGCGTCCTGCCGCCTGCGCCACCCGCTGAAGGCCGGGCACAAGGTAGGCGTGGTCGAAACCGCCCGGATGCGCGCAAGCGACAAGATCCCGTTCGAGCGAGAGACCCGGCAGGCCGATGCCGATGATGGTTGCTCCGGCAAGGACCGTTCCGGGGAGGTCGATTCCCTCTGCGAAATTTCCCCCGAGCACGGCCAGAAGGGTGTTTCGCGGCCCCTGGCGGAACCAGTCCAACTGGGCTGTGCGTTCCCCCGGGGTGGCCCCGGGATTTTGAAGTTGCAGATCGATCGTTTCAAGAAGTGGAGCGAGCGAGCGGGCATAGGAAAAGGAAGGGCAGAACACCAGATGATTTCCCTCCACTTGGTGCAGATGGAGGTTCACACAATGCGCTGTGGCGGGGAGGGTCTCTGCGCGGCGGTTGTGGGTGAGGGCGATCGGTGAGGTTTGAATCCTGAGTTGTCCTGGGTTGAAGGGGCTTGCGAAGATCATGACCTGATCGGCGGGCGAGCCGCCCAGAGCCTGTCGCATCTCCTCGAGTGGCGAGAGTGTCGCGGAGAAGAAAATCGCGGATCGAAACCGTTCGAGATCGCGTTTCAGCCGGGGCGAGGCGTCGCTGCAAAAAATCCGCACACTGCTTTCGTCCGGCGACACCATCACGGCGCAGGAATTATCCTTGGCCTCCAGCGCGCGAACCCACCGGCGAAGCGCCGACCAGATTTCAATCCAATCCTCCATCGGTGATCCGGGGGGGAGCGAGGCGAGGTGGGATTCCGTGCGGGCAAAGAGCGACCGCAAACGGGAGGCGAAGCCTTCCGGAATACCGTCTGCGATAAAAGAATCCCTATGAGAGGCCCTCACGGGAGGCGCGGTGGAGGCGCGCGGCCAGTCGGAAAGATTCAAGAATTCCCGGGCCAAGCTGGCCAGGGATTTTGCCATTCCGTTCGCATGCCGGGCTTTTCCAGGGCCGGGTGGCGACTCCAAAAGACGCTTGGTGATTGTCGCCGAGTGAATCTCCCGTGAACGGTCCACGAGATTGTGGGCTTCGTCCACCAGCAGAACGTCGTTTGCGCTGGCTGGAGCCAGTGAGGCATCCGGATCGAAAGCGTGGTTGAAGTCCCCGACAACCACGTCCACCCAGGGAACGGCATCGGATGCCAGTGCGTGAGGACACACACGATGGGTTTCTCCAATTTCCCTCAGAGCCGCAGGATCGGCCATTCCCCGCTCCAGAAGTGTTTTCAAGGCCGTCTTGCGGCGGTCGTGGTATCCGATGGCGAATTCGCAGGCCCGGGGATCGCAAAGCCCGGATTTGAAGCAGAGGGATGGCCGCGCGGCCAGAATCAGGGCGTTCAAGTCGGGGACACTTTGCCGGAGCCGGTTCAGGGCCTCGGTGGCGGCCCGGCGGCCCGAGGTTTTCGCGGTTAGAAAGCGGACTTGGCCCGCTTCGGGCAATGTCAGGGCACGAACCGCGGGGTAGAGAACAGCCATGGTTTTGCCAAGGCCTGTGGCGGCTTCGATGAACAAGTGTTTTCGCTCCCGGATTGCGCGGTAGACCGAGCGCGACAGGGTCCGTTGTCCCGCGCGGAAGGCCTCGAATGGAAATCCAAGGGTGGCCAGCCGGGTGTTGCGACGATCCAGACGGAGGCTGTGGGATTCGCACCAGTGGCTCCATTCCTCCAGTGTCCGGTGGAAAAACTCCTCCAGGGTTGAGCGGTCGTGCAGGAACGGAATCGTGGTTTCGCGGCCTGAGTCGATGCGGAGATAAGTCAGGCGGACTTCCACCTGCGGCCAATCGCCGTTCATCGCGAGCATCGCCGCGTAGATTTTCACCTGGGCAAGGTGCACGGGATCCGCCTGGCCATTCCAAAAGGCGTCCACCGATTTGATCTCCTCCACCACAGGAGGGCGTTTCTCGCGCGAGAGCAAATCCACGCGTCCCGCAAGTTGCCACGGACGACCGTGCACAAGTCCATTCCACTCCACCGGAACTTCGCTCTCAAAGTCCCTCCCCCGCCGTTCGCGGGCGGTCTGGTGCGCTTGGATGCCTTGCCGTGCGCGATCGGAAGTTCGAAAGGCGGAGTCGCCGGCGAGGTCCCCTCTGCGGTGGATGAATTCCACCATTTCTTTCACCGGCCTGCGAACCGGAGGCGGTGGGGCGGGCGGTTCTTGCACGGCTGTCGGAGTCAAATGCGGGGAGCTGCGCGCGGGAGCTGCAGTTTGAAAATCGAGCCCTTGCCTGGCGAGCTGCTGGCAGTGATGTCGCCTCCAAGGAGACGGGCGAAGCGCCGGCTGATGGCCAAGCCGAGACCCGTGCCTCCGAACTTGCGTGTGGTCGAATCGTCGGCCTGGGTGAAGGGTTCGAACAGCCGGGCCAATTGGTCCGGAGTCATGCCGATACCGGTGTCCATGACTTGAAAGCTGATGGTGCCGGGCTCCCCCGGCGAGACCTCGACGGTTACGGCGCCGTCGCGGGTGAATTTGCAGGCGTTGGAGACCAGATTGAGAAGAGCCTGTTTGATTTTTCCGCTGTCGCTCCGCATCGGAAGGGGCCCGGCGGGCAGATTGAAGGCCAGCGAGTTGGCATTTTTACGGGCGAGGGGAACGGCCATCGATTCGACCTCCCGCACGATCGTTGCCGCATCGAAGTCTTCCATTTGAACCATCATCTTTCCCGCCTCGATTTTTGAGAGGTCGAGCACTCCGTTGATGAGATCCAGAAGATGCCGCGCGGAGGAGAGAATTTTTTCCAGATCCGCCGCATCGTCCGGCCGGCTTGGAGCGGCGTCCTCGGCCAGCATTTCCGCGTAGCCGATGATGGCATTGAGCGGCGTCCGGAGTTCGTGGCTCATGTTTGCCAGAAAAGCGCTCTTGGCCTGGTTCGCAAGGGTCGCCTCGTCGCGGGCGGATTCCGCTTCGGCAACCGCGATTTCGAGTTGGGCGGTGCGCTGGCAAACCGTGGCCTCGAGCGAGTGGTTGAGGTCGGCCAGTTCATGCTCTCGGGCGAGGATACGGCGTGCCATCGATTGGAAATTGCCGGCGAGTTGGCCGATTTCATCCCCGCGAGAGGCCAGAGAGTCCAGCATGGCAGGGTCGAGCCGGCGCTGTTCCAGGGCGCTGGCGGCGAGCCCGAGTCCGGTGATCGGGCGCGTGAGCTGGCGGGAGACGAGAAAAGCCGCCATGAGAACGACAAGGATGCCTGCGGAGCCGATGGCCACCGTGGTCCAAACGACACGCATGACCGGAGCGAGAATGACGCTCTCGGGAACATTCAGCACCATCTTCCACCCGGTTATTGGAGCCGTGGCCCAGCAGGCGAGAAAGGTTCGGCCATTGTGGCGGAAATGGGCGGCCCCCTCCGGAGAGGAGGAGATGGCGGGCCCGTCGGGGAGTATCAAGGCATCCGCCCCGTCGAATCCCTGCCGCACCACGAGTGATTGGTCGGGGTGGGAGATGATTTTTCCCGAGGCGCTGAGAAGGTAGGCTGTTTGGTGCTCGTCCAGAGTGTTGTGAAGCGACATGTGGGTTTGCACAACCAGCTCTTGTATTTCCTTCAAGGCGAGGTCTGCTCCCGCGACGCCGATTAGAGAACCGTCGGCCGCCTCGACCGGGACCGTGATACTGACCATTCCCTCCTCGCCCGATCCCGTGTCGAAGTAGGGTTCGGTGTAGGTTGTTTTCCGGGACTGCTTCGGACCGGCATACCAGGGTTGCTTTTGAAAATCGTATTGGATGGGGGTCGGGGCCGGCCAGTCCTTGCGGCAAAAGTAAAGCGAGGCGCCGGGAGCGCGCCAATCGCTGTTCTCGTAGGCCATCGAGACCCCGTAGAGCCCGGGGGTTTTGAGCAGAAGGGAACGCAGGAAGGCGGACATGTCCGGGTGGGGAATGGCGGATTGGGATTCCTGAAGGGCGGCGATGGACTTTGGAAAAGCCACCATTCCCGAGACGATATCGTCGAGTTGGCGCGCAGAGTCGCGCACTTCATCGAGGGCACGCGACTCCGCCAGGCGGAGGAGTTCCGCCCGGGCGAGGTGGAAGCCCGCCCAGACCGTGACTGCCAGAGCGGCGATTGCAGAGGCTCCAAACGCCAGCAGGAGGCGTTGTCCGATGCCGAACCCCGCCCTGCGCGGGACGGGAGGGGAGGGGTCGGAGGCACTCATGCAACAGACTCAGGGATTCATTCCGCGGGCAATGTCGGAATCCGCGCCGCGGGCGATGAAATGGCCGAGTCCGGCGGTTTCCAAGGCGCTCGAGACGGCTGGCGACGGGTTGAGGAACAGCACGCGGCCCTTGCGGGCGGCCGCGCTCTTGACGGCGGTGAGCAGCAGCCGGATTCCCAGCGAGGAAAGAAGGTCGGTGGTGGAAAAATCGATCAGCACGCGAAAGCCGTCCCGCTCGAAAAAGTTTCGAAATTCCTTTTCCACGACCGCCACTCCGCGCATGTCGAGGTGGCCGGCGAGGGAGAGGTGCGTGACACCGTTGATTTCCCGGGATACGAGCCGGACGGTCTCCGGCTTGGGCGGGATGTTTTCGAGCAGCGCTTCGATGTGCCGCTCGCGGAGCCGGTTGACGGCGAGGTGGAGAAGATCGAGACCGGTTGGGTCGATGTGGCGGAGGCGGGCGATTTCAATGACCACCCTGGAAGGGGCGCATTCGATGGCGTGTGAGGTGTGTTCCTCCAAAGTGCTTCGGCCTGATTGGTCCAAGGACCCGTCCAACTGAAGCACCGCTTCGAGAGCGCCGCCGGGGAGGTTTTTTTTGTGAAGCGTAACGGTGAGTTTGGTCATGGGCGGGTTTTCCAAAGTTTGAGCCGGTTTGTGTTGCCGATGCGCCGATATTCGATCCCGTCGCTCCATTTTCGCAAGAGTGGAATGCCGAGGCCGCCGGGTTCCCGCTCGTTGAGCGGGAGTCCGGTGTCAGGGGCGGGGTGGAGAAGCGGATTGAAGGGAGTGCCAAGGTCCTCGAAAACGGCTTCCAGACGCGTGTGGTCATTCAAATCAAGCTGAATCGACAGCATACCGGGACAGCCGTCCGGATGCGCGTATTTCGCAAAGTTCGTTCCGATTTCCTCGACGGCAAGCAGGGCGAGTGGACGGGCCCAGTCGCTTTCGGGGTTGGAATCCATCCATGCGGCGACCGATTCCAGGGCTTTGTGGATTTCCTCGATGCGGTTGGGAACGGTCAGCGAAAGGGACATGGTTAGAATTCCACGGCGAGAATTGAAAAATCGTCTTCCAGGGACCCGCTCCCGCGCATGGAGAGGGCATGTATTTCAAGTTGGTCCAGGGCCTCCGCATTCCGCGATTTGGCGGCCAGAAAATCCACCAATCCGTTGAAATCCCAAGAGGGTCCGCCGGGTGGCTGAATTTCGTAGCAACCGTCGCTGCAGACAAAGAGGCGGTCGCCCGGAGCAATCGGGTGGGAGGCCTCCTTGTAGGGGGTGTTTTCCAGCACGCCGACGATCAATCCCTCCGTGGAAAGGCGCTTGGGCGGGTTTTGCAAAGAGGTCAGAACGGCCGGGGGATGGCCGGCACTGGCATAGGCCAGCGTGCGCGCCGCCGTATTGGCGACTCCATACCAGAGGGTGAAATACAGGTTGTTTTGGCGCTCCATAGGAAACGCTTTGTTGAGTGCGGCAAGAACCTGGCCGGGGCGGCGGAAATCGGTCTCGGGGAGGGCACCGGAGCGGATCATGTTGATGGCCGCCACAGACAGGAGGCTCGCCCCGACTCCGTGACCGCAGACATCCAGAAGGTAGATGGCAAAGTGGTCGGGATCGATCGCGTGGTATCCGAACGAATCGCCGGCAAGCTCCGACGAGGGGCGGTATTTCCAGCGGACTCGCAGCGGAGAGTCGAGTGGAGGCGGGAGGATCGATCGGACGTAGGCGCCCGCCTCTGTGAGTTCCTTGTCGAGACGCCGGCGGGTCGTTTCGATGGTTTCAAGATGCTGGCGTTCCGCGTCGCGAAGGGCTTTTTTCTCGAGGCATGCCGAGAGGCGCGCGCGCAGAAGGGTGGGATCGAACGGCTTGGGCAGGTAGTCCTCGGCTCCCGCTTCGATGCAACGGGTCACGCTGGCGATTTCATCCAGCGCGGAGATCATGATGACGGGCAGATCCGCTGTTGCCGGGGAGGACTTGATACGGTGGAGCGTTTCGCAACCATCCAGTCCCGGCATGAGAACGTCCAGCAGGACCAGATCGAAGCCGGTGGATTCGAGGCATTCCAGGGCCGACAATCCATTCGTTGCCGTTTCGACTTCGAGGCCTTGGCGGCGGAGATGGCGTGCGAGAAGGTCAAGGTTGTCCGGATGGTCGTCCACGGCCAGAACGCGCCCTGAGAGCGGGGGTCTTTCCGTCGGGGGCGCTGCCGGCGCGGTCGGGCGCGGCGGAGTCGATGTCCCGCCGAGGTGTGTGGAAATGAGGGATTGCAGGGAGCGGGCGGCCGAGTGGATTTTTTGCAGGTCGGCGCTGGTCGAGGGAGGGGCATCCTCCAGAAGAATCTCGGAGTAGCCGAGGATATGGTTGACCGGGGTGAGGAGATCGTGGCGGAGGCGGGAGAGGGACGGGTCGGCCGCACTCATGGCCTGTTCAGAAGAGCCTCGATTTTTTCCAGCAGGCGGGGAAGGTCCACGGGTTTCGTGTCGTAATCCTCGCAACCGGCGGCGAGGCATTTTTCGCGATCCCCCTCCATGGCATGGGCGGTGAGGCCGATGACGGGAATGGCGGCCGTGGCGGTATCCTCCTTGAGGCGGCGTGTGGCGGTCCATCCGTCGATGACCGGCAGGCTCATGTCCATGAGAATGAGGTCCGGGAGCTCGGAGGCGGCCATGGCGATCCCCTCCGCCCCGTCGATCGCCATGACAATCGAGTAGCCTCGTTTGAGAAGGCGTCGCGAGAGCATGTCGCGGTTGAGTTCGTTGTCCTCGACCAGAAGGATTTTATTCATGAGTCCAGCCAATCAAAATCCAGAGGGTCCGGCGAGGTTCTTTCGAAGCGGGGATCAGGCACCCTGGCCGGCAAGCGAGCGCAGGGTGTCCCGGCGGGTGGTTTCCAGGGCGCGTTCCACCTTGTCCCGCGCGGCTTGGCGGGTTTTGAGATTTGCGAGGCGGGATTCCCGGAGAGACTCGCGAAGGGCGAGAAGTGTGACGATCTCATCGCGGGCGGAACGGATCAGGTTTTCGAGGCGGTCATCGGGAGCCGAGGCCAGAACCGGCTCAAACGGTTTCACGCAATCCCCGAGCCAGCGGATGATCGACTCGGCGCGGCGGGTGGCGGCCAGATTGTCGGCCAGTGCGGCATCGCTCGCCGCGATGGCTCGGAGGTAATCGGACATTTCCACTGCCGTGGGGGTGAGAACAGCCACCTGAAAACCATCCGCAGTGCCTGATGGCGGAGCGTCATGCACGGGGACAGCCTCGGCAACGGGCAGAGGGGTCACGTCGGGAGCGGGCGTGGAGGCTGCCGGAGGCCGGGGCGCGGGCACAAGGGCCACGGCCGAGGGACCCGCTTGGCGTGGCCGGGGGGTGGGGGTGGCGAATTCCATAGGAGCCGAAGGGGGTGGCTCCAGCGAGGGACCCGGTGGGAGTTCGGCGACATCCAGTGGCGGCGGAGCGGGTTTTTCCAAAACGGGAACCGGCGGTGGCGGCTCCGGCAGGGCGATCGATTCCGAATCCCAGTCCTCCGGGGTGATCACCGGGGGCGGGGCCTCGGCACGTTCGTAGGATGGAGCCTCACTTTTCGGAAGTCCCAAATCCTCCATGAGAGCGGATGATTCAGGCTCCGGATCGGCGGCAAGAACTTCATTGGCCGCCGGGGAAAAATCCATTTCAGGCAGGGGTGTTTCAAAGTCGATCTTTTGGATCTCCTCGAAGAGGGCGGTGGAAGTTTTCTTTTTTTTCGCCACACGAAGAAAACGTGGATCCGGCCATTGGCCAAGAAAACGGCTGGGATCCTTGAAAAGAGGCGGGACGCGGCCGGGGGTGAAGCGGCGTGGATCGCCCAGCGCCTTCCGCAGTTCCGTCGAGGTCAAGGGCAGGGCATCGCCCGGAGGAGTCGATTCCAAAGGCGCGGCGAGGCTTGGCAGGAGGCGGACGGCCAAACCTCGAAAAGGGTTACGGGCGGATGCCTGCGGGTTTGAGGAGCGGAAGTTTTGAACCGCCGCGTAGCCACCACCGGTCAGGGCATTGCTCAAGTTGTAGCGCGGCGGAGGGACGTCTGTGCGGCGTCCCGTGCCGGTGAGCGGGCTGTATTGGCGGGGCGGGAGGCTGTCGAGAAGCGCAGCGAATTCCAGTTGGGTGGTGCGGTCCCCTCGCTGGACGAGGTGGTGGAAAAGATCGTCCAACCGCCCGGCATAGGGTCTCAGAAAAAGCCCGTCTGCAACCATTCGGTCGCCCACGGGAGATTGAAAAACGCGGGTGAAAAAATCCCTCAATTCATTCGGCGGTGGTTCGACCGGTGAGGCGAGGGCGTGGGCGACCGCGGGTTCGAGGGGAACAAGTCGCACGGGGGGCTCGCGGTCCATGGCGATCGGGTGGCCATGGAATCCCATAAGCGAATCGATGTGCCGAAAGTTGCCGCCTTCCAGCCTTTGACCATCGAAGACCAGTCCGTCTGCCGGTGGAAGGGCTTCGGCGAAGCGGGCTATTGCGCGCGGGTCCGCGGGATCGGCCAAAAGCAGGGAGCCCAGTTGGTCCACACGCGCGGGATCAAGCGGAGGCAGCAGTCGCTGGTCCCGGACAAGGAAAACGATGGAGGCAGCCGCTTGGAGGACTTGACGCCGGCCCTCGGAGGGCAGGGCTTGGGCCTCGCGAGCCAGTGCCAGGGCGGTGGAAACGGCCTGGTTGAAGACCGGCGGAGGGGATTCGGAGCTGCTGCCTGTCAACGGCAGCAAAACGAGAAACGCGATCAGGCCCGATTTTGCCCGTTTGGATTTCCGCCAGCCAGGCCGGTCCAGGTTTTTTGAGAAGAATGCGAGCAGGTTTAGTAAGAGCACTGGAGAATCGTCTGTTCCCCGCAACGGCAGGTTACGACGATGTGTCCGATGCGGCCTTCGGCATCCGCCACCAGTTCCACTTGGGGCTCCGCCAAGGCGCAAGGGGACTGCTCGTCGACGGGCGTTTCCTCCAAGCCTCCATTCTCCGTCTCTGGAAGGGGGTCGGGCTCCGGTTGGGGCGGGTGAATGGGGGGCAGGTGGTTGACCGAAAGCGAGTCGAGGCGTGGGCGGTTGGCGGCAGTTGCGGCAGGGCGGCCTTGGAGAAAGTCCTTCATGGAGCAGGGGCGGGAGCCGGGGTTGCCGAGGGAGCGGGAACCGGGGCGGATTGGGTGAGGGAAAGGCTTACGGTGATGCGCTGGTTTTCCTCCGAGTCGGGCGGCACGTTGGGCAGAGGTTGCGAATCGCCAAAGCCCGCCACGCGTTTCATTTTGTCCGGCGACATGGCGAAGTATTCCAAAAGGCGGCGGACCGCATTGGCGCGGTCGGTGCTGAGTTCCCAGTCCGTGTAGTTTTTGTCCGGGCCAAGGTCGAGGCCGCTGGGAGTGTGGCCTTCGAGGTAAACGAGGAAGTTGTAGCGTTCCACAAGCCAGGCAAGGTTTTGGAAGACGAAGGTGCCCCAGTCGGTGAACTCGGTGGTGTTGTCCTTGAAGAGGGGTTTTTTCGTGCGGTTGTAGATTTGCATCTTCAATCCATCGTCGGTGATGGTGATATCAATCGGTTGCTTGTCCTCGTTGACCACATTGAGGAGGCGGTTGAATTCCCGGGAAATGGCGCGAAGGAAACCTTGGTTTTCCTCGCTGGTCTGGTCTTGAAGGCTGGCGTCCTTGCGGGTCGCTTGAATCTCCTTTTCCATGACTCCCCAAGTGGTCGGCCAGGATTTGTTGGTCGGGTCTTTGAAATAAAGCGAGGTGTAAACAAGGATTTCAGGACGGAAGTTCGCGATCCAAAGGACCAGGAACAACGCCATCATCGACGTGACGAAGTCGGCATAGGCGACTTTCCACGCACCGCCGTGGTGTTCGTGTTTTTTCTTGGCCATGGCGGGTTACTTCTCTGAACCGGAGCCGAGGTTTTTAACCATTTCCTCAACGGATTCCGCAGATGGTTGGAAGGCCGGGTCGATGGCGCGGCGGGCTGCTTCGATGGCCATGATCGGAGCCATGCCGCCGGTGAAGCCCAGGATGCCCTTCATGATGACCGCGTAATATTGCATTTCGTAAACGTTGTTGAGTTTGATACGGGCCGCGAGCGGGTTGATGAAGCCATAGGCGCCGAGCACTCCGAGGAAAGTTCCCACGAGGGCCGAGGCCACTTTTTGACCAACCTTTTCGGGCCCCATGCTGATGGCTGCCATGGTGTTGATGATGCCCATGACGGCCGCCACGATGCCGATGCCGGGAAGGGAGTCGCCGACGAGATTGAGAATATGGACCGGTTGCACGAAATCCTCTTCCTTGGCGTCGTAGTCGCCTTGGAGCATGGAGCCGAGTTGCTCGGGCTTGAGCCGTCCGTCGATGATGGGCTTCAGGCTGTTGGTCAGAAATTCCACGCGTTCGTGGTCGTTGAGAAACGACGGGTATTTGGAGAAGATCGGGCTGTCTTTGGGAGCGATGACATCGTCCTCGATGGCGATCAGACCACCCCGTCGGGCTTTGGTGAAAAGCTCGTAAAGGAGCTTCAGCATGTCGGTGTAGTCCGAAGTCGGAACCACTTGGTTGCGGAAGGCGAGCTTGGTTTTTTTCGCGATGTTTTTCAGGAGCGAAAGCGGGCTGGCAATGACCATCAGGCCAAGCGCAATGCCGATCAGAATGACATACTCGGCGATCGGAAACAGAAGACCGAGCTTGCCGCCGGCCATCATAAATCCGCCGAGAGTGGCGCCAAGAACGATGAGGTAACCAATTGTGAGAATCATGGGTGTGTGGGTGGGTTTTGGGTGTGGGTGGGAGAGTCGCGGGGGCGGTTTAGCGGTTCATCGCGGATCGAACGTATGATTTCAGGCTGAGCACAGCCTGGGTGTGGACTTGGCAGATGCGGGATTCGGTGACTCCAAAGACCCGGGCGATCTCGGCAAGTCGCATATTTTCGAAGTAATACATGGCAAGGATTTTTTTTTGCATTTCGGGGAGGCGTTGCAGGCGTTCCATGACGAGGCGGACGAGTTCCTGCTTCATGGCAATCTCATGGGCCGGCGATTGGCGTTCATCGGCCACGAGATCATGGAGGCTGGAATCTTCGTCATCGCCGGCAAGGGCGTCGAGTTCAACGTAACTGAGGGGGCGAACTTCGTCGAGAAGTGCGGAGTATTCCTCTGCTGAAATGCCAAGCTCATCCGCGATTTCGGATTCTGTGGCGGGGCGGCCGACACGTTGTTCAAAGGCGGAGATGACATCGGTGAGTTTCTTGGCCTTGATCCGAAGGGAGCGCGACATCCAGTCCACGCGGCGGAGTTCGTCGAGCACGGCTCCCCGGATGCGCATGGTGGCATAGGCGGGGAAGGTGACTCCGAGGGTGGGATCAAAGCGTTTCTGGGCTTGAATGAGGCCTAGGAGGCCCACGGAGTAGAGGTCTTCGACATCGACGTGGGCCGGCAGGCTGGCGCGCATACGGTCCACCACCGAGCGCACGAGCGGCATGTGGTTTTTGAGAACATCCTCCTCCGAGGTCTGTGAAGCCTCGCCGTAGGCGCGCCAAGCGGCCGAGCGCTTTTTGGCTTCGGAGCGGGGGATGTTCATGGGAGGCGGTTCGGCAAGCTGGGCCATGGATCAGGCAGGGGTTTGAGCCGGCGGGGCGGGAGGCTCCTCGGCGGGCGATTGGGCCGGGGGGCTGGATTCGGCGGCTGCCTGTTCGTCGCGAAGGCGGGTCTTCTCGGCCACGACTTGGTGGGCGCAATGCTCGAGAAGCATGCGAAATCCGCGGAACAACAACGCAGTCAGCACACAGCCCAAGGTGGCATTGAACACCGCCTCTTCAAGAGGCTTGGCTGCAATCAACGACACGACAAGCACCAGGGTGAATCCCAGAAAACCTCCGATGAGAGTGAAAAATTGCATGTGGTCGAGTCAGCGTGCGCGGTTTGTGAGCAAGAATTGCGCCAAATCTCGGGATGGAGCGAGTTTTTTTTGAAATCGTAGAAAGAAATTATTTAGAAATTGGTTGGAGATTTTAGGAACGAGGCCGCTGGGGGCAAAATCTGCCGATGAGGGCCTCATGCGGCGGCGGGGACACGTTCAGCCGGAGCGGGTGTGATAATGCCGACGTTTTGAATCTCGGTTTGCGAAGGGAGTTCCTGGTAGGAAAGAACGCTGAGTTTGGGAAGGGAGGGTTCGAAGAAGCGCTTGAAAGCGAGGCGGAGTTCCGAGGTGACGATCGCCAGAGGGGAGAGGCCTTGTTCAGCCATCGAGTTGGAGCGGATCGTAAGTTCGCGGAGGAGGAACTGCGCGGTATGGGGGTCGAGGGCCAGGGTGGTCTCGAAGTGCGAGCGTTGAATGCGCTGCATGAGGGATTGTTCCAGGCGCGGATCGAGGGTGATGCACTTGACGAGGTTGGGTTCGGCTTCATACAGGCCGATGAAGTAGGTGCCGAGGCGGCGGCGGACTTGTTCGCTGAGTTCGTCGGGGTTTTTGGTGACGGGAGCGTAGTCGGCGAGGGCTTCAAGGATGAGCGGGAGGTTTTTGATGGGGACACCCTCGCGGAGGAGGTTTTGAAGAACGCGTTGGATGATACCGAGGTTGACCAGATCGGGAAGGAGTTCGGCCACGAGGGCCGGGTGGGATTCTTTGACACGGTCGATAAGGCCTTGCACCTCTTGACGGGTGAGGATGAGGTGGGCGACTTGTTTGAGCGTTTCGGCAAGGTGGGTGATCAGGACCGAGGTGGCATCGACGACGCTGTAGCCATTGATTTCGGCGGTGCGTTTTTCCTCCTCGGCGATCCAGACGGCTTCGATGCCAAAAACCGGCTCGCGGGTGGGAACTCCCTTCAGGGTAATCATGCTGCCGGAGACATTCATAGCCAGCCAGCGGTTGGGAATCACAGACGCACGGGCGAACGATTTGCCACGGAGAAGAAAGGTGTATTCGTTGGGTTCCAGTTCCAAACTGTCCCGAATGGCGATGGGCGGGATAACCATGCCGTTGTCGCGGGCGAAGCCTTTGCGAACACCGGTGATCCGGTCGAGGAGTTCGCCGCCTTGGGTTTTGTCGGCCAGTCGCAGAAGACCATAGCCTACTTCAATCGAGAGCACCTCACTTTCGATCAGCTTGTGCATGTCTTCCGGAGACTTGGCGGCGTCTCCCCCGGCGGGGTTGGAGCCGGCGGCGCGGTTGGAGGGGGCGGAGCCCGCAGGGCCGGGAAGAGCGAGTTGGCCTTTGCCGGCTGGTTGAAGAGCGTCTTTGGTTTGCTTGGCGAGCAGGTAGGCGATGATGCCCGTGATGGCGCCGAGAATAATAAACGGCGCTGGAGGCATGCCTGGGGCGAATCCCATGGCCGTGATGAGTCCCGAGGCAATGCCCACGGCGCGCGGGTAGGCTCCAAGTTGTTGTCCGATTTGGGCACCGAGGCTGTTTTCACCTTGAGCGCGGGTCACAAGAAGACCGGCGGCAACGGAGATAATCAAAGCGGGAACTTGGGAGACGAGTCCGTCACCGATGGAAAGCAGGGTGTATTTTTGAAGGGCCACATCGATGGGAAGGCCTTTCTGGGCCATGCCGATGGCAAAGCCACCCACTACGTTGATGAGCGTGATGAGAATGCCAGCCACGGCGTCGCCGCGGACGAATTTGCTGGCACCGTCCATGGAACCGTAGAAGTCGGCTTCTTTTTGCACTTTGAGCCGTCGCGAGGTGGCGGTGAGTTCATCGATGATACCGGCATTGAGTTCGGCATCGATGGCCATTTGCTTGCCCGGCATGGCATCGAGGGTGAAGCGGGCGGCCACCTCGGCGATGCGGCCGGCGCCTTTGGTGATGACCACGAAATTGATAATGACCAAAATGATGAAGACCACCGCGCCCACGAGGTAGTTGCCCGCGATGAGAACATGGCCGAAGGCTTCGATGACCTGGCCGGCATACCCGTCGAGAAGGATAAGGCGTGTCGAGGCGATGTTGAGGGCCAACCGGAGAAGCGTGACAGCCAGAAGAATCGTCGGGAAGGCCGAGAACTCCGGCGGGTCTTTCACGTAAATGATGACGAGAAGGATCATCAGCGAGGCCCCGATATTGACGGAAAGGAAGAAGTCGAGCGCCCAAGTCGGCACCGGAACGACGAGGAGAAGAATGATGCCGAAGAGACCCAGCGTGAAAACAAGATCCGGCTGGCGGAGGAGTTTCGACCAGTTTCCGGCGGGTGATGTGGCTTGGGTGGTGGCCATGGATCGGATGCGTCAGGATTTCAATCGGCGGGCCTTGAGTTGATGGAAATAGTAGCGATGGGTGCGGTAGACGTAACCTAAAATCTCCGCGATGGCTTGGTAAAGCTGGGCGGGAATGGGTTTGCCGACCTGGCCGAATTTGAAGAGCGCGCGGGCAACCGGCTTGTTTTCCACCATGGGCACATCGAATTTGCCGCCGATGGCCTTGATGCGCTGTGCAAAGATGTTTTGGCCTTTGGCGAGCACAACGGGCGCCGAGTCCACGCCGCGTTCGTATTTCAGGGCGACGGCGTAGTGGGTCGGATTGGTCACGATGACATCGGCCTTGGGCACATCGGCCAGCATTTGACGTTGCAAGAGACGGCGGGCCATTGCGCGCTGGGCCATACGCACATTCGGGTCGCCCATGGCTTGGCGGTTTTCATCTTTCACTTCTTGACGCGTCATCATGAGGTCCTTCTCGGTTTTCTTGAGCTGGAAAAGATAGTGGAGAATGGCGAGACCGCTCATGGCGAGTGCCAGGCGGAAGAAGAGCATAAGCGTCGAATCCTGAATAAATGTGCCCAGGCGGAACAGGGGAACCGGTGTGAAAAAAATCGGATCGGTCAGCACGTCCTGAACGCCCGTGTAAATCAGAACCGCAACGATGAGACATTTCCCAAGGTCCACGAACATTTTGATCAGCCCCTGCTTGCTGAAGACGCGTTGCATACCCGAGACCGGATTCAGTTTTTCAAATTTCAGTCCCACGACCTCGGGAGTCGGCTTGAAGCCGCTTTGAAGTCCGCCCGCAAGCACGCTGGCCACAGTGGTGGCGGCCAGCATCGGTGCCAGAAGTCCCAGAATCATCAAGCTGCCCATACTGAGCCAGTGGGGGATGGAGTCGCTGGTGATCTGATACTTTTCGAGGTTTCCGAGCACACTGGAGACGAATTCCGTGATAAATCGGGATTGGGAGCCCAGTGTGAACAGCAGCACAAAGTAAGCCGCAACGAGTCCCAACACGACCTGAATCTCCGGCGCTTGGGCGAATTGGCCCTTGTTATGCGCCTCGGTGAGTTTTTTCTCCGTGGGCTTCTCTGTGGCGTTGTCGTTGTGTTCGGCCATGGTGTGTCAGCGCAGGAAGCGCAGCATGAGTTCCGGCAATTCCAACATGTCGCGCAGCACATATTGGACCGTGAGCCCCAGCGTCATCGCAAATACCGTCAACCCTGCCAAAATCTGAACCGGAAAACTCAAGATAAACACATTGAGACTCGGCGCCGCCCGTCCCAGAACCGAGAAGCACATGTTCACCAGAAAGCTGATTGCCAGCAACGGGGCTGAAATCTGAATCGCAAGGAGGAAAACTTTGCCGCTTGCGTTTAAGACCGTGTTGATCGAATCCGGGTTGAAAATCGTGCTGGGCGGAAACACCTCAAAGCTCCGGGCAAACGCCACCAAGCAAAATTGATAGGCTCCTGTCACCAAAAAAAGCACTGTTCCGAACGACAACAGCATAGTGTTGGGGGGAGTGGCCGAGTTCCGGGTCACCGGATCGATGTTGGAACTCAGGGACAAACCGATTTGAACCGCAATAATCTCACCGGCCATTTCCAGGGCATACAACAAGAAGCGAACAGCAAACCCCATCAGTAGTCCGGTCAGAACTTCATGAATTGCTTGCAAAACAACTAAAAACCAATGCGGAGGCACGCCGCCAAAGGGTCCGAACGCCGGAGCCAGAAGATAGGCAATCACCGCAGCGGTGGCCACTCGAATCGGAGCGGGAATCATCGCTCCCGAGAAGACGGGCAAAATCAAAAATAAACCGGTGGCCCGCAGAAAGATGAGCAGGCCGGGGTAAATATCTTCGATCTGAATGACTGTCATCGCGTCATTTCCGGGATTTTAGTGATAAAAAAGACGGCAAATTCCATCAGTTGCCGCACCATCCAAGGGGCTCCGACGATAATGACGGCTCCGATGGCGATGAGCTTTGGGGCGAAGCTGAGAGTGGGTTCTTGAATGCTGGTGATAGCCTGCAAGAGGCTGATAATGACGCCCACAATGATGGAAGCCAGGATGATCGGGGTCACCACAAGCAGGGAAACGGTAATCAGCGACCGCAACATTTCAATAGCGGTTTCCTGATTCATGCGGCAAAACTTTGCACCAGCGACCGCACAACCAACTGCCAACCATCAACCAGCACGAAAAGCAACAGTTTCAGCGGCAACGCGACCAGCGTGGGCGGCATCATCATCATGCCCATTGACATAAGGGTGGATGCCACAAGAAAGTCGATCACCAGAAACGGGATAAAAATTAAAAAACCCATTTGAAACGCGGTTCGCAGTTCGCTCACAACAAAGGCCGGCAAAACCACTCTCAAGGGGAGATCGTTCACATCGGTGCGCCCCATTCCGGCAAGATCAAGGAAGAAATCAACTTCTCCCGGGCGGGTTTGCCGCAGCATAAAAGTGCGAATCGGTTCCACGGCGCGGTCCATGGCTTCATTGGATCCAATCTCCTCATTCATGTAGGGCGTGATCGCTTGATTCTGAATTTGTTCCCAAACGGGAGCCATGATGAAAAACGTAAGAAAGAGGGAAATCCCGATCAGCAATTGATTGGCCGGGGCGCTGGGCACGCCGAGGGCGGTGCGCACAAAGCCCAGAACGATGACGATACGCGTGAAGCTGGTCATGAGCATGATCAGTGACGGGGCCAGCGTCAGCAGCGTCATGACGATCACGATTTGGATCGCGGTGCTCAGGTTGGCGCGGTCATCGGATCCGCCGATTTGGAAATTGATGAGCGGGGTGGAGGGGGCTGATGGGGCCCGGGGCGCATTGGGAGCCGGCGGGGCAATGGGAGCGGTCGGCGCGGCGGGGGCCGAAGGCACGCGAGGGGCCTGAGGCGCGGGCTGGGCGGGCGAGGAGGGAGACGTTTGAGCCCAGACGGGGACAAGGTTTAATCCAGTTACGAGGACAAAGAAACCGAAAAGACGCAGAGACTTCATTTTCCGCTGAATGGGTTGGTGGGAATGCTATCCATCAATTTGGAAAAATCCGTGGCGCCTGCGGCCGGCGCGGTTTGCTTTTCGAGGCTGCACAGGTAGTCGATGCGGCCTGGCGTCACCCCCAGAAGCATGCGGTTGTCTTCATAGCCGACCACGATTAAAAACTGGCGGTTTCCCAATGGTCGCATTTCCAGCACGTTCAGTTTGCGGTCTTCCTTGGATCGGGCCCGGTGGAGTGGGATTCCAAATTTAACCAAGTAAATGGCAGCGCCGGCCACGGCGGCCAGCAGGGTGATATAGCCAAGGAGGCGACCGAATTCATCCGCTCCCGGAGCCTTCAAGGCCGGGGGTGGGGTCGGTGAGGGAGAAGCCTCTTGGGCGAAGGCCGGGGCGATGAGCAAACCAAA
Source organism: Chthoniobacter flavus (assembly GCA_945883435.1). Taxonomy (GTDB): domain Bacteria; phylum Verrucomicrobiota; class Verrucomicrobiia; order Chthoniobacterales; family Terrimicrobiaceae; genus UBA967. The sequence continues at coordinate 76,289 of CAMCXK010000001.1, forward strand.
CGCGACCGCCGCCACCAAAGCGGACGTCCGCAGGAAGGGTGTCATGCTACGTCTCCGACGATCTGCGTGATTTTAATTCCGAAATTATCCTCGACAACAACCACTTCACCGCGTGCGATCAGTTTGTCGTTGACGTAGAGGCCAACAGGTTCGCTGGCGAGTTGGTCGAGTTGAAGAACGGTGCCTTCGCTTAATTCGACGACGTCCCGCATGGGAAGCATGCAGGATCCGATACGAACGGTGAGATCGACTTTGACATCGAGAATGACGGAAAGATTTTTGGCGTCGGTCAGGGTGCTCATGGGTGTGGGGCTTGTTTGGACTCGGATTGGATTTGGAGGGCGACATGGCCGTTCTCGCAACCGGCTTGGGCGGTGAAGCGGGGAACATTTGCGATGCGCACGCGGGTGGCTTGAAGGGTGGATTTGGGAAGTTCAACCACGTCTCCCACCCGCAGGCGAAGAACGTCGCTGACACTGGCGCCCGGGACCTCCCAATCGGCAATGACGGGCACGGAGATTTGGTTGTAGGAGTTGCGCCATTGCTGGGGGCGGACCTCCGGTTGGGAACTCATCTCGCGGGTGCGGCGGCTGTGCAGGCTCTTGGCGATCGGCTCCAACATGTTGTAGGGCACACCGATCTGAATCAATTCCACACTGTCTCCGGCCAGAGCCTCGATTGTCAGGACCAGCATGACCGTGTCATTCGAGGCTGCTTGGAGAAACCGGGGGTTGTTTTCGTGGCCGATTTGGCGGCCCGTGTAGCTGCGTTCATCTTTCCACTGGCGGCACCATTCTCCGATGATGATGTCGACAATCTCCTCCAGAAGTGCAATTTCGATTTCGGTGAGATAACGTTCCTCGTCGGAGGTCATACCCCGGCCGCCAAGCATCCGGTTCGTCATGCTGATGGCCAGCCGGGGGTGGATTTCCAGAATTCCGATGCCCGGAAGTTGGTCGATTTTGAAGAGCGAAATGTGCGTCGGGTTCTTCATCGAATCGGTGAATTTCCCGTAAGGCATGGTGCTCAAATTGGCGAGTTTGAGACTCATGTCCGCCCGCAAAAGCGAGGAAAAGCGCGCCGAGATGGTGGAAATGAACCCGGCGTTGTAGGAGCGGAAACGGCGGATTTCGGCCTCTGCCAAGTGGATCGGTGTGCGGAAATCGAAGGCTTTCGCTTGGGCCTTGGCGGCTGCCGGGAATCGGGAACCGTCGTGTTGGAAGATATTCGGGGCCGAGGAGACGGCCGCCTCGGCGACGAGTCGATCGATGTCCGATTGGTTGAGTGTTCCTGCCATGGAGGGGGAGCTGGTTACTGAATGACGAACTCGGAAAAATAAATTTGGTCGATCACCTCGGCACCAAGGAGACGGTTGAATTGAGCAATCAGTTGTTTGCGAACTGCTTCACGTCCATTTGGGTTATCCAAGGCGGCCGGCGACTGGGCGGAAAGAATGGTGATCGCCGCATCGCGCAGGGGAGCCTCGTTTTGTTTCATGATATCACCGATTTTGGCATCCGCACTCGCGACCTTGAAGTTGGTGCGCAAATAGCGCGTGGTTCCAGTGCCCGAGAGGTTTACCACGAGGGATCCGAATTCCGCAGCGTGCTCGTCCAGCGCCGAAACGGTTTTCGGTGCGGCATGGGCGTCGTGGGATTCGGCCGCGGTGCCGGCTGCCGCTTTGAGCTTCGGAAGGATCGCAAATTCCATGACCCCGTAAACGAGGGCGGGAACCAAAACGACGACGGCAATGATCGGAACGATCGGGCTGCCGGATTTCTTCGGAGGCAGTGGTGCAAGGGCGGGGGCGGAGTCTTCTTTGGCGGGCATGGGTGTGGGTGTGGGTTGGGTGGTGGGAGCGTCGTCTTAGCGCTTAAGGTTCACGACCTCTTCCATCACAGAATCCGAGACGGTGATGACGCGGGATCCTGCTTGAAAGGCGCGTTGCGCGACAATGAGGTCGGAAAATTGCTGCGTCAAGTCCACGTTGGATAGCTCCAAGGTGCCTTGAATGATGTCTGAGGAGGTGTCCGCCGTGGCAACTCCAGCGGCATCGTTAAAATTGCTCAGCAGGTTTTCAGATTCCCGTTTGAGGCCGTTGGGATTTGCAAAAGACCACATGGTAATCTGTCCTGCATTGGCTGTCGCGCCGTTGGTGTAAGTGGTGATCGTGCCGTCTTTTTCAATCTTAAACGAGTCCACATTCAAAATGGGCTGGGCGCCGTCGACCTTCAATCCCCCGTTGGTAAGGAGGTTTCCTTGATCGTCCAATCGGAAATCGCCTGCCCGTGTGTAGAAGACATTGTTTTCCGCGTCCGTGACTTTGAAAAAGCCTTTTCCTGAGATGCCGAGATCGGTGGAACCGCCGGTGGTGCTGAGCACGCCTTGGGTAAAGCGTTGTGAAATGCTGGCCACGCTGGTGCCTTGGCCAATTTGCATGCTGTTGGAACCGTTGACTCCACCATTGGTTGCAGACGATTGAACCAGAGTCTCCGCAAATCCGTCCTGGTTGGTTACGCGGGATCCCTTGAAGCCGGTTGTGTTGACGTTGGCGATGTTGTCACCGATGACTTCGAGGCTTTTACCGAATGTTTTGACGGCTGTGACGCCGCTGTTGAAGGAGTTGAGGAGTGCCATAGTTCTTTATTTGGTTGAGGTTTAGGACTGCGGAGAGGTGGTTGGCGTTTCTGTGGAGGCGGTGACCGGTGTGGTCGGCGGTGGAGTGGGTGCGGGAGGCATCGAAATACCAGTGATCAACTTGGTTTCATAGGTCTTGCCATTGACAACAACCGCCGGACTCCCGTCTTTCAGCGTGATGGCGTCAACCAAACCTTTGACCTCTCCGGTTGGGTCCGTGATCGTGACTTGACGCCCCAGATAAGCGGGGGCAGCCGCCATCTTTTGATCCGTCGTGAACGTATCGAAGGACTTCGACAGGTTGCGCATCTGTTCCAGCGAGGTGAAGTTTGCCATTTGGGCGATGAACTCCGTGTCTTTCATCGGATTCATCGGATCTTGCGAGGTCAACTGCGTGGTAAGCAGTTTCATGAAGTCATCCGCTCCAAGCATTTGTTTGCCCGCGTTGCGGTTCATGCTTAAACCGGTAATGGGGTCTTTGGTGGTGGAGTTGACGGTGCCGACGAGTGGAATGGACATAAGAAATCAAGCCCAGAGTTGAACGGGTTGGTTGGAACGTGGGGTTGCGACAGGGTTGGCAGCGCGGCGTTTGCCGGTCATGGAAGCAGGGTTTTCATCCCGGCTTTCAAAAGGTGTTTGCCGACGGGGGGCGCGTTGGTCGGGGTCGTTGAAGGAATCTTGAAACTGGGAGTCCGCGAACCGGTAGGGCCGGTCTTTTTGGTTGGAAAGGAATTCCGGCCAGGATTTTTGAAGGGCTTCCCGGAGGTCGGCGGAATCGGTGGCGATGGCCGTGAACAACTCATTGCCTCGCAAGTTCAGGCGAATGCGAACTGAGTCCCCGGTATCCACAGTCAAATCGAGTTGAATTTGGGATCGGGTGGATTGGGACAGTTTAGCGGCTTCGATTTGCAGAAGCTTCAAAACTCCACTGGCGTCGGCGACATGGGCCCGGCTTGTGCCAAGTTGATGGGCTTGGGGGGTCGGGGTTGTGGGCGAAGTGGAAACGTGGTTGGGCGCTGTAACAAGAGGGTCGGGAGTGGTCGGGGTGGAAACCTGAAAGGCCTTCGAAGTGGAGACGATTGGTGTGTCGCCAGCGGGCCCTGCCATGTCCGTAGGCGGGGTCTCTTGGGAGATCGCATCTTCATATGTGGCCAAAGAAACCATTTGTTCTTCGGAAGCAGATTCTGTGCCACTCGAGGAGGAGTCTTGACGGGTGGTTTGATCTTCCGAAAAATCCGTGGATTCTTTCTGGTCGTTCGGGCCTGCAACGGATGGTTCCAAGTCATCCGCCGGAGGGGAAACCGTCTCGGAGGAGAGGGGAGAGGGTTCGGGCTCTTCCGAAGATTCGTCAACGACGGGGGCGCTGTCCCCATCTTCCGGGACCTTTGCCTTGCCTTGAACCGGCGAACTCGGAGCTTCTTCGGTCGCTGGAGGAGTTTCGGCGGCGGACGCATTGGAAGCCTCTCCGAGCGCGGGATTCTCCAAAGTTGTGGGGGGCGGCGGGGAGTGATCGTTGACTGCTGGCGTGGCAAATTCCAAAACGACTGGAGATTTCTTCTTGGGCGGGGCCACGGGCTCTTCGAAGGAGGGTTCCTCATCCGGCAAAAAAGACTCGAAGGATGAAGATCCGCGATTTCCTGGCTTGCCGACCGCACTCATTCCCCAAAATCCGTTGCTCTCGGCGGGAGCAGGTGGCAGGGCAGGGGAGGCGGGGTTCATGGATGCATCACAGCAGATTTGATGCCAGTTTTAAAATCTCCAGCTCTGGAAAATCGGATGCCGGAATTTGTGACTTGCGTGACGCTAACGAGGGGGGTAGAAACGCCGCTCATGATTTTCCGTTGCCTGCTCATGATATTGCTGGCTGGGGCCTCGCTGGCGCAGGCCCAGTTTGCGAGTTTCGGCGATGCGCCGGTGGAAATCACGGCAGATGGCAACACACGGTTCGACGAAGGGGTGGCGATTGCGGAGGACAACGTGCAAATTCACTACGGCAAATACAGTATTTTCTGCGATTACGCCGAATACAACCCTGATACGAGAGATGTGCTCTTGGTGGGAAACATCCGGGTTTACACTCCCGACCAGATTCTAACCGGCCAGCGGGCGTTGTTCAATCTGGAGAGCAAGCAAATGCGGGCTCTGGAATTCTCTGGTGCCCAGCCCCCCTATTTTTTTGATTCGCTCAGCCTCCGGGCCCCCTCTCAAAACGAGTTTCGCATACGAAATGCTTCATTAACGACGCATGATTCCTCGCAGCCCGACTTCCGGCTGCGTCCACGGACGATGCGGTTTTACCCGAATAGTCGGGTGATCATGACCAATACGACGTTGTTCGTCGGTCAGACCCCCGTGTTTTGGTTTCCCTACCTTTACGCCAACTTGGACAGTGCGGGGTTTGAATTTTTGCCGGGATACGATTCTTCTTGGGGGGCTTACTTGTTGTTGGGCTATTCGTTCCCGCTCACCGAGGGGATCGATGCGCGGGTCCGGCTCGAGGAGCGCACGGAGTTGGGGCCTTCGATCGGGCTTGATTTGGATGATGCGTTCGGACCCGACAAACGGAATTTTGGCAAGCTTCGGGCTGACTACGTTTTTCAGACGGCGGATATGACCACGGTGGAGGCGCCCGGCGAGCCGGCTGAAACGCGCACGCGAAACCGCTACCGGGTGGCGTTCCAACAGCGTCTCTTTTTCGCCGACGACATTTATGGGACGGCAAACATCAACGTGCTGAGCGACGTGGACTTTTTAGAGGACTTCTATCGCCGCGAATATGCGCTGGATCCGCAGCCCGACAATGCGCTTTCCCTCACGAAATGGGATGAAGTCTACACATTGACGTTGCTTGGCCGTTGGCAAGTGAACGATTTTCAGGATGTCACCGAGCGCAAGCCGGAATTGGTTTTTGATTTCAAGCAGCAGCCGTTTTTTGGACTTCCGGTGCAGTATGACGGGGAAACCGGGGTCGCCTCGCTTGCCCGGGCGTTTTCGAACAATCCGTCGTTTGGCGAGACCGAGTATCCCGACTACGCAGCCACCCGGTTCGACACGTTTCACCAATGGTCGCTGCCGCAACGGTTTTTCGAGTGGTTGAACATCACCCCGCGGGTCGGCATCCGGGGCACGTATTATAGTCAGAGCGGACGCTTCGTGCCGCAGGCGGGGGGAGACACGGCCTACGATCCTGTGAGCGGAGAGGTGACGGTCCTCCAGCCCACGATCGAAAGCAATCCTTTAAACAATCCTTCGCCCACGCTGCAGACCGAGGGAGCGGTATTCCGGCCGATTGCGAACTACGGGTTGACGATGTCCACGAAATTCTCCCGCACCTTCGAGCAGATCCAGAGCCGTGTGCTGGGGTTGGACGGATTGCGGCATGTTGTGGAGCCGTATTTGAACTACTCGGGAGTCTACAACATGGGGGCCAGCCCGGATCGGATTTACCAGTTCGACCGTGTGGTTCCCTCCACCCAGTTGTTGCCTTTGGATTTTCCGCAGTTCACGGCCATCGACTCTTTGGACACTTGGAATATTACACGGTTGGGGGTTTCCCATCGATTGCAAACACGCCGCAACAACGAGACCTACCAGTGGCTGACCTGGAACTCGTTTCTGGATTTGAATTTCGAAAATCCCTACTCGGACGGACCGGTTTCAAACGCTTTCAATGTCATTCGATTCAATCCGGTTCATTGGACCAGCCTTGGAATCGCCTCCCAACTTCCTGTGGTCACCGAGGGGTTCACGGAAATCAACACTTCTTTGTCATTTATGCCGGCCCGGGATTTTCGGTTTGCCATCGGCCATCGCTACATCGACGGGAACGATTTTTTCTCGGATAACAGCCAGCTTGACTTTTTTGCCTTTTGGAGGCTGAACGACAACTGGAGCGTGAGCCTCTATGAGCAATACGAATTTGTCTCCCAAGTCATGCAATACCAGCGCTATTTTATCAACCGCGACCTCACAAGTTGGGTCGCCTCGATCGGGGCCGAGGTGCGCGACAATCTTGGCGGCGACCAGGAGTATGGGTTTCTGCTAATGATGACGCTCAAAGACGCTCCACAGATCACCCTCCCTGTTGCCTTCAGCCAAGGTCCGTCCCAGCAACCGGCGGGCGCTGTTGATTGATTTTCAAACCCACACACACTCCATCCATGAAACTCTGCATTATTGGTTCCGGCTATGTTGGCCTTGTCTCGGGCGCTTGTTTCGCCGAGGTCGGTCACAATGTGATCTGCGTCGACAACAACTCCAAAAAGGTTGAGCAACTCCAAGCCGGCAAGATTCCGATTTACGAACCCGGTCTCGAAGATTTGATCCACCGCAATGTGGCGGCGAAGCGGTTGCACTTCACGACCAGCACCGAAGAGGGGGTGGATGGTTCCGACGTGGTGTTTATCGCCGTGCCTACGCCCCCCCAAGCTGATGGCAGTGTTGATCTTTCCTACATCGAAAAAGTGGCGCGCGAGATCGCCGCTGTGCTCAAGCCGGGTCAATACCGCGTGATCGTGGACAAAAGCACGGTGCCGGTGAAAACCGGCGAGAAGGTGGCCGATACGATTCGCCGATACAACAAGGGCGGAGCGGAATTCGACGTGGTGAGCAACCCTGAATTTCTCCGGGAGGGCTGTGCGGTGCCCGATCTCATGAAGCCCGACCGCATTGTGATCGGAGGCAACAGCGAGCGCGCGGTCGCCCTCATGCAGAAAATTTATGAGCCATTCATGGCGCCGGTGCTCGTCACCGACATCAATTCCGCCGAACTCATCAAGCACGCGGCCAATTCGTTTCTCGCCCTGAAAATTTCCTACATCAACGCGGTGGCCCGGATTTGCGAAGCCAGCGGAGCCGATGTGGAAAAAGTTGCCGATGGGATCGGCATGGACCGTCGGATCGGCCGGAACTTCTTGAACGCCGGCATTGGCTACGGTGGATCTTGTTTCCCCAAGGACATCGCCGCCTTCATCGCCATCAGTGAGGATCTCGGTGTGCCGTTTACATTGTTGAAGGAAGTGGAAAAAATCAATCGCAGCCAGCGCGAGCGTTTTCTGGCCAAAATCCGGGAGGCTCTTTGGGTGCTGAAAGATAAAAAAATCGCCGTGTGGGGTCTGACATTCAAGCCGGACACCGATGACGTCCGCTGCTCGGTTGCTATTGACGTGGTGAACGACCTTGTCCGCGAGGGTGCGGAGGTCACTGTTTACGATCCCAAGGGCACGGAAAAAGCCCTTGAGTTCAACTTGATTCCCGGGGCCCGTATCGCGGCATCGCCTCTGGAGGCTGCCACCGGCGCGGAAGCGCTCGTGATCGCGACCGAGTGGAAGGAGTTCACCACCGTGGATCTGGAGGCGCTGCATGAATCCATGCACACCGCACTGATCTTCGACGGGCGGAACCTCCTCGATCCTGCGACAGCAAGGGCCGCCGGTTTCCGCTACACCAGCATCGGGCGCGGTTGATCTCCTTCACGCGGGGGGGCAACCCCGGCGCCGGAGAGTCTTCGTGGCTCTCAAAGCCGCCCGCTGCCGTAGCTGAGCGCCACCAAACTCATGGCCAAGGCTTGATCCGCCTCCGCCGAGAAGGCGGCTGCCTGCGAATGCAAGGCGCGGGCTTCGAGCAATTCCTCGATCGGAGTGATCCCCTGTTCGAATCCGGCTCTTTTCGCATCGTAGGTTGAGAGGGAAGCCTTGAGGAGCGCGGAGGCCGCATCGCGTCGCGCCAAGGAGGTTTTGGAACGGGTGTAACCTCTCCAGACCTCGGCGATTGCCTTGTCACGGGATTGGCGCACTTCCTCTTCGGCTTGTTTCCATGCGGCCTCGGCGGACTTGACTTTTTCCCTGTCGGCAAAACCTGTGAAAACCGGCCACTCGACGTTCAGGAATCCCCCGTAGGTTTGGAGTCCGATCCCGAGTTGGTCAAGCGGGCCCACGCCGGATACCGTGGTGTCGAGGTAGGAATAGTCGGCGAGACCAGTGAGTGAAAGCTTGGGAAGTCCCTCGGACTTGGCGGCGCGCAGTTTGGATTCCGCGGCTTGTGCCAGGGCGACTTTGCCAAGGAGGTCGGGACGGCGCCGCAAGGCGGAGGACAGGTAGTTCTCCAGAGGTTCGCGAAATGCCTCACCCAGGCGCGCAAAATCGGCTTCTGCGATATCCAGCGGGGTGCCGGGCTCGAGTCCGGCGGCTTCGGCAAGATCGACCATTGCCAAATCCGATTTTGCCCGGATGTTGGCCAGTTCAAAGTCCGCCTGAGCCTTGGCCTGCCTGGCTTGGAGGAGAAGAGGTTCCGTGACAAGGCCCTGTCGGAAGCGGTCCTCGGCAGCCCCCAGGATGCCCTCGGCGGATGCCGAAGCGGATTCGGCGGCAAGGGTTTGGGTGCGTGCGGCTAGAACGGCGTAGTAGGCTTCTGTGACCTTGAAAACCACCGACTGGTGAGCGGCGTTGAAGGCGAATTGGGCGGCCGTTTCTGTGGAGAGAGCGGCCTTGTGCAGGGCGTTCCGGGTGCCGAAGTCGAGCAACAGCCACCGGAGGGCCGCCCCCGCCTTGTAGGCTTGAAAGACTCCGGAAGCCTGCTGGTCCAGACTGATTTCCGAAGGAAGTGCCCCCGCCAGAATCGCACCGATCAGCCCGGGTTGGTTTTGCAATCCGGAAAGATTGTTGTTGGCGTGAATGTTCAAATCCCACGCCCCGCCACCGTAGGATGCGAGGATGGCGAGCATTGGATAGTATTCGGCCCGCGTCAGTCCGCTGAGCGCAGCCGCTTGACGGGCGGATTCCCAGGCGATGCGCGTGCTGTGGTTGTTTGATTGGGCGAGGTCGATGAGGTCGGCCAGCGCCAGTTGTTTTTGGGGAAGCGGCTGCGCCGGTCGGGCGGCAATCCGGTTCAAGCGATCCGCCAGGAGGGGGGCGGAAGGAGTCTGGCAGCGGTCGGACGGGTCTGCTGGAAGGCGCGCCACTTTGGAAGTGGAGCAACCTGCCGTGGTCAGAACCGTCAAAAACAAGCACCCGAGCGTCCGCACTGGCGAAGCGATACCGCTCCTCCTGGCGTTTGTCGAGAAGCGATGGGCTTTTCCCTTGTTGCCAACACGCGTGAAGGATACTCAAACCGGAATGCAGCGTGTTTTCATGGCCGGCGCAGCGGTTCATTTTTTGGCGGGTTGCTCCCCGACGCTTTCGATTGGGGGAGCCTACTACCCGGCGTGGCTGGTGTGCATCGCAACCGGTGTTGTCGGAGCCATGATCGGCCGCGCCATTTTAATCAAGACGGGCTGGGACGGGTTTTTAAGACCCCGCACCCTGGTTTACCCGGCGCTGGCCGTGCTGGTTTCCCTTGGTGTTTGGTTTTTCCTTTTTCGACCATGAATGTTCATTCCACCGGCTTGGAAGAGCCTCCACCCGATCATAAAAAATCCGCGGCCGGCCTGTTGGCGGGCCTTTCCACCATCGTGCTGGCCTGTGCGATTGGATTGTTTGCCTGGTCCTGGGTTGGTAGACACCCCCAATCGGACGATGCAGTGGTAACGGCTCCGGTCTTTGGAATCGCCCCGAGGGTTTCCGGCCCGATTGTTTCACTTCCGGTTTCCAACAATGCCAGGGTGGCCAAGGGGGAGGTGCTTTTTGAAATCGACCCCGAACCCTATCGACTGGCTGTGGAGGCCGCTGCCGCGAACCTTGCCGCCGCCGACGGCGAATTGGAAAATCTTCGGGGACTCATCGCATCGCAAAAGGATCAAGTTTCGGTGGCTTCCGCGGCGCTTCGCAAGGCCGAGGCCGCCGAAGCCGAGGCCCGGGAGACTTACAACCGACTGCTGCCGCTTCTGGAAAAAAAATACGTGACCCCTGAAAAGCTGGATGCCTCGAAAAGGTCCTTGGAGTCGGCCACCGCGGGCGTCGAGGCCGCACAAGCCGAGGTGTCTGCCGCCCGTTCCGCCATTCAAAGCCCGGCCGCCCTCGAGGCCCGGCGCTCCGCCATGCTGGCAACGCTCGAACAAGCCAAACTGGCCCTGCGTGATTGCACGGTTCGTGCTCCGGTCGATGCCTTGGTCACAGGAATGGAACTTGCCGAGGGGGCGTTTGCGCGAACCGCTGTGGACACGTTCAAGGTTATCGATACGGGGGATTGGGCTGTCACCGCGAATTTCCGCGAGAGCCAACTTCGAAATATCCGCCCCGGCCAGAAGGCGGTGGTGCAACTCATGACCGCTCCGGAGCGGAAATTCGATGGCGAGGTCGAAAGTATCGGTTGGGGCGTGACGCCCCTTCCGGAGGATCCCTTTGCAGGATTGCCAATCGTCAAGCGGGAGCTCGACTGGGTGCGGTTGGCCCAAAAATTTCCCGTCAAAGTGCGTCTTCCCGCCGATGTTCCCACGGATTTGCTAAGAGTTGGCTCGACCGCGACGGTCACCATCCAGCCCACCCGCTGATTCATGGAGCGCGGCGTTCTGCTGGATCGTTGGAGCGACTTGATCCGGCCTGGCCCGGCTCGCCTGGCCGGCACTTGGCGCACGGTTTTGGCGGTTCTTTTGGTGGCCTTGGTGATGCTGACCTTCCGGATGCCGTTTCTGGCCATTGGTCCGTTTTTGGTGTTTGTGCTGTCGCAGAGAAACTTGTTCCTGTCGCGAACGGTGGCGATCCTTCTGGTGCCGATTTTGGCTGTCGCCTGCCTGATTGTTTACGGGGTGGCCGCCGTGGCCTGGGACCACGCGTGGTTGAGGTTTGTCCTGTGGATTGGAATTTTTTGGGGAGGATTTTTCCTCATGCATGTTTTGGCCGAGCCGCGGTTGATCGTGGGGCCGCTTTGCATCGTGGCGCTCGTCTCGTATGCCTTTGACGAGTATCCCTACCCGAACATGATCCTCGACCGTCTGGGCTGGATCTGGGCCATGGTGGGGGTCTGCGTGGCCTGCACGTTCCTCACCCAATGGCTCACCGGTCTTCCAACAGCCCGGGAGCATCTCCGCTCGGAGTTTCTTCGCCTGGCAAAGTTGGTCGAGGAAGTTTGCCGCGCCCGTTCGCTGGGGCACCGTCCTCCGGAGTTTGACAGCGGGGAATTGAAAGATGCCCATGAAATGGCTGCCAAGCTGGGAAAGGTCCACATCCTCAGCCACGCCCAGTCGGAAAATTGCGGGGTTGTTTTGGGCGCCTTGGGCGTTGTGAACGCATTGGCACGGGAAAAAGGCACGGAGGATCCCGCATTGGCGTGGGCTGTTGTCGCGGATGGCGTGAGGAGGCTGAGGGAACGGGCTCTTGGGACAGCGGAATCCTGCGAAATTCCTCAAGTCGAGGGCCAAGGCCCTGCGTCGCTTGCACTCGATGCCATCCAACAAGCACTGGCCGGCTTGGGCAATCCCGGTGCCTCCCGGCCGGATAGCAAGGGTCTTGTGGCGGGTGACGCCCTGACGAATCCGATCCATGTGGAGTTCGCCACGCGAGCCATGTGTGCCACGATCGGTTGCTACCTCCTGATGAGCCTGACATCGTGGGATGGTATTCACACATGCATGATCACGTGCGTGGTGACCGCCCTTGCCGACCGGTTCGAGAGGGACCGCAAACAGCGACTCCGCCTCGGCGGGGCTTTGATCGGAGGACTGATGGGGGTTTTCGCTTTTGTGTATCTCGTGCCGCAGGTCGAGGGGATCGCAGGTTTGCTCGCCATCCTTGCGGCAGGAACTGCGTTGGCAGCGTGGGTGGCGCATGGGAGTTCCCGAATTTCCTATGCCGGATGGCAAATCGGCTTGGCGTTTTTCATGATCCTTCTGCAATCGCCGCACGCGGAAACCACGCTGGATGTGATTCGCGACCGTTGGATCGGGATCTTGCTGGGAATCGTTGCGATGAGATGCGTCTTTGCCTCGTTTCAGAGTCTTCCATCGGGGGCCTGCGATCGCCCTGGAGCCATGGCGGCGTGAGGGTTGGTTTTCTTGATCGCCGAAGGCCAAGAGCCTTGCCAGTTTTTGCCCAATGATCCCTCTTCGATGCAGCGATCTTGGATTCGAGCGTGTGAGCGCACCGGGGGAACGTGTCATGCTGGGAGGTTTTGGCGGCGAGTTTCAGCGGAGCAAGTTGGTGGCGTTTCGAGATGATTCCATGGTTGTGGAGCCGTTGATGTGCCTCCTTGCGCGAATCGACTGTCCTTGCAAGGGGCGCGCGGATTGGATGGGGAGGGATCTCGCATCGGCCAGCGATCAGGAATTCACGCGCCATCGCGACCGTTCGATCGGATTTCTGTTCAGTCATCCTCATTTGCTTCCCTCATTCAGTGTGGGCGAGAATGTCGCTATGCCGTTTTTCCGCTTGTGTGGAAAGGGTGAAGAGGCGGCTTCGCTTCGAGTGGCCCAAGTTCTGGATTTTTCCGGTTTGCAACTCCTTGGCAGCGAGTCTCTGGAGTGCCTCGGGGATGAAGAATTGTGGCGGTTGGCATTTGCACGGGCGATTGTCCATGATCCCGGCACTCTGGCTGCCGTTTCCGGGCCTTCGTCTGCTCTTTTGCCGTTGGCCAGGCGGTATGCCGCTGAACGCGGGGCCCTCGTTCTCTGGGCTGGTGAAGCGGCGGAGGCATATGCCGACCGTGTGGTGGAGCTTGGGGAAAAATGAACCAGCCTTTGTCCCTCGCGCCTTCCTCTGCGGTCTGGAGATCGAACCTCGGTGTCGCCTTGCTGTTTTTGGAGCCTCCGCGACGCCGGGATGCCTTGTTGTATTATCGATTCTGCCGTGCGGTGGATGATGTGGCCGATGACGGGAATCGTTCGCAGGCCGAGCGGTTGAGAATGCTTGAGAGATGGAGTGTTGCCGTCGAGGAAGGCCTTCCCGGAGGTTTTGAGGACGTTGTATGCAGGCGCGGGATTCCCCGTGAGTGGCTACAAAGCCTCATCCGTGGATGCCGCACCGATGTTGTGGGCCGTGGATTCGAAACATGGGACGGATTGGAGTGCTACTGCCACGATGTTGCCTCGACGGTCGGGATGGTTTGCGCCCGGATCTTTGGATGCGACTCCAGCGCCGCCATGAACGCGTCGGCCCGCCTGGGGTTGGGATTGCAGTTGGTGAATATCGCCCGTGACGTCCGCAGCGATGCCGAGGAGGGGCGCTGCTATATCCCTGCGGAATTTCTCAGTTTTCATGGATTGAATGAAGCCGCGGTCCGGCATGGACTTTCGGGTCGGCCCCTTTGCGATTGGGCACGTCGGGCCCGCGAGGTCCTGAACGCCGTGGACTTTGTCCCGGCGGATTTCCGCCGCATGTTGCCGGCCCGACTCATGCGCATTGTTTATTTGGCGATTCTGCGGAAAATCGAGGCCGGGCAGACCAGGGTCGGGCTTTCGACTTTTGAAAAGCTGATCTGCGTCGCGAGGGTTCTCTGCGAGCGTCCTAGCCGTCCATGAGAATGCGGGCGGCCTCGCAGCCTGCCTGCCAAGCGGATTCGAGTCGCGATTCACCTGCCGCATCGCCGGCAAAAATCCAACCCTCGGGCAGTTCGGGAACAGGCGTCGGTCTCGCGACCCGGGCGTATCGCCAGCGGTGGGGATGACTTGCCAAAATCGAGTCCGCTTTCATGCCCCAGCGATCCTCCGCGAGGGTTCGCAAGGCGGCACTCCAGACCGGAGGATCATCTTCCAAGTGGGCCCGGCTGAAAGACTCCGAGGCTTGGATGATAAGAGCCGTCTTGCCATCCTCCACGCGTCCCGGTTTGTGGTTTTCGGAAGCAGACCAGGCCAAGGTTCCTTCAGGGTCGGAGATGGCGTAGACATCGCGAAGGTGCGCTGCGACGGGCGATGAATACAGCAGGAGCAGCGTGAGATTGGGCTGGTAGGCGGAGGCGTCGGGGGCCAGTCCCGCCAAAGCCAGTGTTTGAGGGAGCGGGGCCGTGCTTATGACGGCATCAAAAGAGCGCCCTCGGATGGTTCGGTTGTCGATTTTTTCAACCGGTGTGCCCGGGTGCATGGTCAGCCCCGCTCCGAGGTCCCGGACGATGCGGCTGTTTCCATCGCGGTGGAAATAGCGAGGCTCCCCCGCCAGAACGTGGCCTTCCGGCGTCATTACGGGGGCCTCAATCGTGCGGAGGGCATCACCGCAATGGCTGGAAAGCGACTTGCGGAAACCCTCGGAGCGAATGGTGAAAAACTGGGCTCCATGGTCGATTGTTTGACCCTCCCAGCGTTTGGTGGCACACCGTCCGCCCCAGCCCCGTGATTTTTCAAAGATGACAACATCCCAGTTGGCGTCGGCCAGTTGTCGAGCCGCCGCAACGCCGGCGATTCCCGCTCCGATGATTGCTGCTGATGGATGTGACATCGAATCACAGTAGGACAGTGCTGCCGCCGGGAGGAGCATGAAAATCACGGCAAGTGAGCGGCGATGAGACTTCATCTGGCGCGGGATTCGACAGGTTGCCGCCGGCATGGTAGGCCATGGATCGTTATGGACACTCTGCTTTCCCGTTTGGATTCCGCCGCGGAGGCTGGCGACATTTCTCCGGAGGTTTTGGCCAACGTTCGCTTGCTGCTCGACCGGGATTCCTCACCGGTCACCCGTCTCTCCATCGGGGAGCTGGTCGATGCAAAAAACTGGACTGAGCTCAGCAACCGCTTTTTCCGCACTCTGGCATTTGGCACAGGGGGTCTTCGCGGCAAAACCATCGGCGCTGTCGTCACCAGTGCGGAGGCTGGATCTCCCCAACCTTTGGGGCGTCCCGAGCATCCTTGCGCGGGAACGAATGCCATGAACGACTTCAACGTCGCGCGGGCCACCCGCGGCTTGGCCCGCTATGTCAAATCCCACTTCGCCCGCAGCGGCAAAACCGGCCGGGCTGCCATTTGCCTGTGCCATGACACACGCCATTTTTCGCGCGAGTTCGCTCTTCTTGCCGCGCGCACAATCACTGGCATGGGACTTGATGCACACCTCTTCGAAGGTCCCCGCAGCACACCGGAGTTGTCTTTTGCCGTTCGCCACCTTGGCGCCCAGGCCGGGGTCAACATCACCGCGAGCCACAATCCGCCCGAATACAACGGATATAAAGTCTACTTTGAAGACGGCTGCCAGGTTACGGAGCCACATGCCAGTGCGATCATCGACGAGGTGAACCGTCCGGTGGATCCGCGCGAGGATGAGGTTCCGGAAACCGCCCGGGGTCGCGTGATTCCGATGGGGGCGGAAATCGATGCCGCCTACATGGACCGGTTGGCCACGCTGCCGCTTGATCCTGCTTTGATCCGGCGTGAAAGCGGCCTCAAAATTGTCTACACGCCATTGCACGGGGTGGGAGCCGTGATTATCAAGCCGATGCTGGCGCGACTGGGATTTGTCTGCGAGACAGTGGCCGCACAGGAGGTTCCCGATGGCCGGTTTCCCACCGTGAAATCTCCGAATCCCGAAAATGCCGAGGCGCTTTCGATGGCGATTGCCCAGGCCGATCGGTCTGGTGCGGATTTGGTGATTGCAACCGATCCCGACGACGACCGCATGGGTGTCGCCGCTCGTGACCACGCGGGAAATATGCAATTGCTCACCGGAAACCAGATCGGCTCGATTCTGGCATGGTATCGAACGCGGAAATTCTTTGAATTGGGCGTTCTCAATGATTCGAACCGCGCGCGCGGTGTCATCATCAAAACCTTTGTCACCACCGACCTTCAAAAAGCGATTGCGGAAAAGTCCGGCCTTCGCTGTGTGGAGACCTTGACTGGATTCAAATACATCGGCTCCAAGTTGGGACGATACGAACGGGAAATCCCTGAAGAGCTTCGCTCCGAATACGTCCATCTTTCAGAGGAGGAGACGCGTCGATTGAGGTTGGAGCACTCGAGTTTTTATGTGTTCGGAGGCGAGGAAAGTTATGGATACAGCGCCTCCGATTTTGTGCGCGACAAGGACGGCAACTCCGCAGCCGTTCTGATCGCCGAGGCCGCTGCCTATGCGAAGTCCCAGGGCACGACCCTCCCGGGGCTTTTAAACAGGATTTTCTCCGAGTTCGGGGTTTACCTGGAACGGGGGGAGTCGCTCACCATGGATGGGGCCCATGGTGCTGCCCAAATCCAAAAGCTCGTGAGCTCCTATGCAAATCGGCCTCCGGTTGAAATCGCCGGTTCCTCGGTTTGTGCCATCCGGAACTTCGCCACCGAGGAAATCCATGACGTCGAAGGGGAGCTTATTCCTGCCGAGTCGATGCTCATGGTCACCTTGGCGGACCGCCGCCGCGTGGCCATCCGTCCCTCGGGAACGGAGCCGAAAATCAAATACTACCTTTTTGCCAGTGAACTTCCGGAGAGGGGTCGTGTTTTCACGGCGGAGGAGGTTGTGGCCGCGCGGGAGAGGGTTCGTATCGCGTTGGATCAACTTTGGACCGCCTTGTCCGAGGATGCCAAGGCACGGTTGGCCTGAAGCTTGGCACTTTTCGGACACCCTTCCAGCACACGGAAATCTCCAACTTTGCGCCATGTCACCGGTTCGAACTGTTCTTTTGGCGATTCCGCATTACAACGACACGGAGCGGCTGGGGCCATTTTTGAGCGAGCTTTTGGACAAGCTCCCTTCGCGCTTCGAGATTGTGGTCTCCGATGACGGATCCCTGCCATCCGAGCAAAGGCGCTTGCGGGAAATGGTCGGAGAATTCCGCAGTGGCCGTGGGGGAGCGGTTGTCCGCGCGATTTTTGCAACGCGCAACACTGGAAAAGGCGGAGCTGTCCGTCGTGCCTGGGATGCCGCCGATCCATTGATGGATTTGGCATTTGTCGATGCCGATGGAGCCGTGTCTGTGGCCGAATTTTTGCGGGCCGAGGATTTTTTTGTTCGGCAGGAGCTGCACGGCGTGCTTTTCGGAAGCCGTGTCAAAATGTTGGGCCGGACCGTCAATCGTTCGCTCACGCGCCACTTGACGGGTCGCGTGTTTGCCACGCTTGTTTCCATTCTCGGTGAGGTTCCCGCCTACGACACCCAGTGTGGGCTGAAAATTATCCGTCGTTCCGCGTGGGACTTGATTCGTGCCCACCAAACGACTCCGGGATTCGCGTTTGATGTGGAGCTGTGCTTGTTGTGCAGGGCCTTTGGAGTCGGAGTCGTCGAGTTCCCAGTGGACTGGACCGATGTGCCGGGGAGCAAAGTGCGGTTGCTGAGGGATTCGCGACGCATGGCCCTCGAGGTTTTCCGTATCCGAAAGCGTCTTCAAAATCTACCCTCACGACCGGCCTGAATTTTCTATCATTGGCGGGCCGTGATCCACCCTATCGATAGGCCGCAAGGATTCATACCATTTTATCTCACTTTCGAAGCAGTCAAATGCTGAGCCACTCCATCGAAGAGGAGCTCGAATTTAAAATCCGGCGCTGAATGGCGAGGCTTTCCTCGGCACTGTGATTCGGAGATTCTGCATTCCAAATGAGCAAGCCGGATTATTCCGATTCTCCATCCTTTCAAGACATCGTGAATCCGTGGACGGGTGAAATCGCTCAGCGTTTCCCCGTCGCTTCGGCGCGTGATGTCTGCAATGCCATCAATCGGGCGGAAAGGGCTTTTGATCGCGCCCGTCGCGCCACGTCGGCGGAGCGATCGGACATTCTCCATCGCACGTCGGAGTTGATCCTCTCCTCCCGGAACAGGCTGGTTTCTGTCATTGTCGCCGAGGCCGGCAAGCCGCTTGCCTTGGCCGAGGCCGAGGTGGACCGGGCGGCGGCCACCTTCCGGTTCGCGGCTGCCGAGGCCATTCAATACCGGGCAGAGGGCTTGGCAATCGACGCCAGCGCGGCGGGACGTTTCCATTGGGGGTGTGCTCTTCGATTTCCCATCGGAACCATTCTCGGCATCACACCCTTCAATTTTCCCCTGAACTTGGTGGCTCATAAAGTGGCACCCGCCATTGCATCCGGTAACACGATTCTCTTGAAGCCCGCGCCGCAAGCCCCCACCGCTGCCCGTATTCTTGCGGAGTTGCTTGGCGAGGCCGGTTTGCCGGAGGGTCAGTGCCAAGTTCTTCTATTCCCCAACGATCAAACGGAAGTTGTTCTGGCCCATCCGTCGGTTGCGATGCTCAGTTTCACCGGCAGCGTTCCTGCGGGGTGGCATCTCAAACGAATGGCGGTCCGACAAAAATCCACCCTTGAACTTGGAGGAAATGCGGCCGTGGTCATCGAGCCCGACTCGAACTGGGAGGAGGCGATTCCGCTGATCGCGCGCGCGGCGTTTGGCTATGCAGGCCAGTCCTGCATCAGTGTTCAGCGGATTCTTGTCCACAGTTCGATCCGGGAGGCATTCTGCCGGCAGTTCGTGGAGTGGACGTGCGCTCATGTTGTTTCCGGCGACCCCGGTCTTTGGGAAACTCTTGTCGGGCCGATGATCTCCCCCTCGGCCCGCGAGCGGGCGGCCTCATGGTCGGCTGCGGCTCTTCGCGAGGGTGCCAAGGCATTGCTAACTCCGGAGTCCCGTGGTTACGCGCTTTCAACCCCCGGAATTTTCGAGGATGTGCCTCTGGAGTCGCCGCTTTGGACGGACGAGGTTTTTGCGCCGGTGGTCGCGATCAAGGAATACACAGACTTTGACGAGGCATTGAGAGTGGTCAACTCCTCACGTTTTGGTCTTCAGGCCGGCGTCTTTACACCGCGTTTTGATCGGGCTCTAAAAGCCCATTCGGAACTTCGAGTGGGTGGCGTGTTGATCAATCAAGTGCCCACATTCCGCGTGGAAAACATGCCCTATGGCGGAGTGAAAGACAGTGGAACCGGGCGTGAGGGCGTGAGATATGCAATGGAGGAGATGACCGAACTCCGCAGCCTGGTTGTGCGCCTGCCGCAGGAAGTTTCTGCATCGTGACCGGCATTCCTCTCGATCTGTCAACCTCCCAGTGGGCTTTTGCCGCCTTGTCCGCACTTTGTGTCGGCTTTAGCAAGGCAGGGTTTGGAGCCTTCGCGATCCTGGGGATTCTTTTCATGGCACAAATCCTTCCTCCGCGCGAATCCACAGGGGTGATTCTCCCGATGTTGATCCTGGCCGATATTTTTGCGGTGCGGACGTTTTCGCGGTATCTCGTGCGGGAGCATCTTTGGAAACTCCTGCCCCCTTCGTTGGTGGGAATCATCCTGGGTTGGATGGTCATGCCGGTGATTCCCAACGGGGCATTCGGTCCTGTCATTGGCTGGATTCTCGTCGGCTTGTTGGCCATTTCGATTCTCCAAAAAACCAGCCTCTCGGGAAGATTGGCCCGTTCACCAGGACACACGTCAACCGCCCTGCTCGGCCTGCTGGCCGGTGTTTCCACGATGCTCGCGAATTCCGCAGGATCTGTTGTTGCGGTTTATCTTTTGGCCTGTCGATTGCCAAAGTATGAGTTTGTGGGAACGGCGGCCTGGTTTTTCTTCATTGCGAATTTGATCAAGGTGCCCTTCAGCGCCCAGATGGGTCTTATCACCGTGGACACGCTTTGTTTCAACCTGATCTTTTCCCCGCTTGTTCTGGCAGGACTTTGGATGGGTCGAGCTCTTCTCGAAAGAATGCCCCAAAGCGCATTTGATTGGACCCTGATCATCCTTTCGTTGCTTGGAAGTTTGCGTCTCGCAGTCGGATTTTGAGCCTGTTTACCCTTTGGGAGCTTCACTTCCACCTTCGCGTGCCGCCGCCATCACCGGAGCGAGCGCGGAACGGATGGCACCCGCATCCCAACCATTGGCCGGGGGCTCCGAGAGGGCTTTGGATGACAGGGCGGATCGCAAGGCGTGAACAAAGCTCGATCGCTCCATTGGCTCGGGAAGGTCCTTCAATCGAAGGAGCAGACCCGAGGCGATGCGGCCGTCCAGCTTGGGTAGTTCCGATGTCGTTGGGTGGGAAACAGCCAGAATCGCTGTCGCGACCTCCAGTTGGCGTAGCCAAGCCCCGGCGTCACGCAACGCGGCAAGTTCCGGGTCTTGCTGGGAGAAAAAAACGGCTTCGACATCCGCTGTTGTGGACTGGATCTCCGCCCGCAGCCCATCCCAGGAAGTGGCATCTGCCAGATCGTCCACCGACTTGCAGCGTTGCAGCAAGGCCCGGCCCGCATTGAGCTTCCTGGACAGAACCGCCATTTCACGGAAGGCATTTTTCACGGCTTGGCCGTCCTGGGCTTCGACAGCCACATGGGCGTCGGTCGAGGCTGCCCCAAGTAAAAATGCGATCCGTTCGCGATTGGTGGACGAGGAGGTTCGAACATCAAGGAATCGGACCCAGTTCGGCTGGACCAGCTCGTCGATACTCTTGAAAAACGGGGCCGTGGGGTCCACGGAGACCTGTGCCTCGGGATGGGGGGTCCATTCCGTTCCTTGGGCGCCGACTGTGAGCAGTGCGCAAATCAAGCCAAGAAACCGGTTGCCAGTCATAATTGAAAATTACGGCGGCTTGCGTCGCGAATCAAAGATTCAATTCGTTCCTTCGACCGGCGCCTCAATTGCGATGAGTTCGCCGCGCGGAATCCATCCGGCACGCAGTTGGGTGAGCGCCCAGTCAAGGCCCGAGCGCTCGAAAAACTCCAAAAAATCACGGCGCTTTGGAAGGCGAACGGAAGGTTTTTTGGCGAGAAGCGCGTAAAGATTCCAAAAACTTCGCGGGACGATCCCAAGCATCTGACCGGGAGAATCGCTGAACGTGGCCCTTACCAGGACCAATGATCCCGAGGCAGCCGCCTCCGCCAATTTTGCCATCAGCCGCTCCTGCTTTTCCGGAGGCAGATGGGGCAGTAAATCGAAAACGCACACTGTGGCACCCTGCGGGATGTCGACGTCCAACGCATCCCGCACTTCGAATCCCACATTTTCAAATCCGAAATAGCGCATGGCCTCCTTGCCCTTGTTCACGCGCCAAGGATCGATGTCGAATCCCCGGTAGCGCTCGGTCAGGCCCGCTCCGCGCATCGAAATCCCCAAAAAACCCATTCCACACCCGAGGTCCAGCACGGGGCGCCCGCGATGGACGATGAGCTTCCACGCGGATTTGAACACCGGATCAGTGAGCAAACGCATGATGATCCGTGAGCGCAAAAATTTCGAGCGACCGTAAGACCGGGCGATCTGAAATGCTGAAAATGAATCCGCCATCGCGACCCTCTCAATTTAACGGTCCGACGATAGAATGTCTTACACGGGTGGCAATGACTTCTTCGGCCGTAGGATTCAGGGAATCGCATCCCGATAATGCGATTGCGGCACCCGAGCGACCTGCCGCCTCGCCGGTCGCAAGTGCCGCACCCGCCACGCGCAATCGAGGTTGTAGTTCCCAATCCGCCGAGAGACACCGCCCGGCCATCAGGAGATTCTGAAAGTCCGCGGACATGAGCGCTCGAAGCGGAACTGCCAACCCGCCGCCCCAAGCCAACCAGCAGACCGTATCGGCATTGGGCGTTGAATCGGCTTTGGAAAGCACCAGTCGGCCTCGGACGCGGCGAGTGGCCCGGGGATGCGGCACGGCCGGGTGCAATGCCACGCGGCAATCCCTCAAGGACGGAACTTTTGAGCGCAGCATCGCCTCCAGTTCGGCGGCCAGATTCGAACCAAGAATCTGCAACCGGAGGACGTTCTCTGGTTGAAGTGTGCTGTAGTGGTCGCCCTCAGTGTCCAAATCGATCACTGGCCGGATGTCTCCCCCGAATCCCGGAGCACGGATGACACACATGGCGAGCTTCGGATTCAACTCCCCGCTGCGCACCCCGTCGATGACCAGTGCGGAGACCTGCCCGAGCAACTCGTGATCGGGGGCCTCGGCGTGGGGTTCGGAGATGACAAAAACAAAAGCGGATCGGCGTCCCACGGCGGTTTGCTCGCCAAGCAGTGTCGCGCCCGAAAGAAACGACAATTCAGCATCACGGGTTGCGTCGATGAAGATTCGGCTTCGCACGGGTGAGGGGTCGTCCTCGAGAAGAATCGATTGGATCCCGCGGGAGTCGGTGTCCACTTGGTCGATCGAGATGTTTCTTCGCACGGTCAAAAGCTTTTCGCGGGCACACAAGTCCTCGCAGAGACGGGCAAAAGCTCCCGGGTCGCGCAGAAACACGTCCTCGTTGTCGATTCTGACGGGGCCATCGCCGCCGCCGTTTGCACGCAACCGCTCAATGAATTCCCAGCAAACGCCCGCATTCGCAAGACGTGGCAGGGCGTCACTGCCGGGCAGATAAAGCCCGCTCAGGCTGTGAATCAAAAAGCCGCTGGGAGTCCCCCCCAGCAAGGGCCGTCTGGCAAGCAGAAGTGTCCGTGCTCCTTCGCGGCAGGACCCCAGAGCGGCAGCCACTCCGGCTGCGCCGGCGCCGGCCACCACCACATCGAAGGTTGTTGGATTTTTATCGGGAGGGATTGTCTGCAAGCCTTACAACGTTCCTTTCCGGAAGCTTGCCGTCAAGTCTCCGGAGCGCTTCGGCCAATCGCACGATATCCTCCGGTTCGTGAACCGCGGTCAATGTCACCCTCAGGCGGGCGGATCCCCGCGCCACCGATGGAAAGCGGATGGCTGGCACCCACAGGCCGTCCGCAAGCAGGCCGTCCGAGCACGCCACCGTCCGCTTTTCACAACCGAGAAGAACGGGAAAAATGGGAATGTGCCGTCCGGTTTCTCCAAGCAGCCGGGCGAATTCGGCGATGCGCTCCCGCAACTTGAGCCGCAACTGCTCGCCTTCCGGCGAAGCGATGATTTCAAGTCCCGCGGCGGCCGCCGCAGCCACATGGGGCGGGGGGGCGGTGGAAAAAATCAGGGAGCGTGCCGAATTCACCAGCAGATCTCGGAGATGCCGGCTTCCGGCGATTGTCGCACCATGTGCGCCGGCGGCTTTGCCCAAGGTGCCCATTTGGATTTCCACGCGGTCCCCGAGGCCGCAAGCGGCAGCCAGGCCCATGCCCCGGGGTCCAATCACTCCCAGCGCGTGGGCTTCATCGAGAAAGAGCCAAGCGCTGTAGCATTCCTTGAGCGCAATGATCCCTTTCAGGGGACAGCAGTCGCCGTCCATGCTGTAAACCGACTCTGCCACGATCAGGATGCGACCGCGTGGATGGCGTTGGGAAGCCCATTTCAAGCGGCTTTCAAGCGCGGAAAGGTCATTGTGGGGAAATACGCGGATGGTTGCCCCGCTCAGCCGCGCCGCGTCCACGAGGCAGGCGTGGCTCAATTTGTCGAGAAGCACGACATCACCAGGCCCGCACAAGGCCGGGATGCAGCCGGTGGCGGCCGCGTAGCCGCTGGAAAAAGACACGGCGGCCTCGCACCCTTTCAGCGACGCGACTGTCGCCTCAAGCCGCTCGTGCGCCTCGAATGTTCCACTCACGAGACGCGAGGAACCCGCTCCGGCCGCGCCGCGATCCAATTCCACCCGTGCCGCCTCGACAACCGCGGGATGCGATGCGAGCCCGAGGTAGTCATTCGACGAGAAATTGAGAACCCGTCCCTCCGGCCGCTGGACATGGCGCCCTTGAGTGCCCGCCAATCGCGGAGGATCGCGGAAAAGCCCGCGCCGGCGGATGTCATCGAGGCGCTCCGAGAGAAACGTCGTCCAGTCGCCCTCCCTGCTCATCGAGGACCACGGGCGAGTCCCACCATTTCACGAACCGCCGCATGAAGGCCCGCGAAAACGGCCCTCGCGACGATGGCGTGGCCGATGTTCAGCTCCTCCACTCCTTCGAGGGCGGCGATTGGAGGCGTGTTGCGATAGTCGAGTCCATGGCCGGCATTGACCCGCAGCCCAAGAGCCTTGGCATGCCCGACGGCATGCCTCAAGCGGAGGAGTTCCATCTCCTGTGCCGGGCCGGTCGCATTGGCATAGGCGCCGGTGTGAAGTTCCACGAATACCGCACCGGATTTTGCAGCGGATTGGATTTGAGGTTCGTCGGGATCGATGAACAAACTCACCCGGCTGCCGTTGGATTGCAGAACCTCGACAGCCTGCCGGATTTCCTCGAGGCGCCCGGCACAGTCGAGCCCGCCCTCGGTGGTCACCTCGGCGCGGTTTTCCGGAACCAAACAAATGTCCGCCGGGCGCACTTGAAGGGCCAGCGGGAGGATTTCCGGCGAGAGGCCCATTTCCAGATTGAGTTTGGTGCGAATCCGCTCGCGGAGGCGGTGGATATCACGGTCTTGGATATGGCGGCGGTCCTCCCGCAGGTGGGCTGTGATACCTTCGGCCCCCGCCTCTTCCGCAACCAGCGCGGCTTCCACCGGATCGGGGCCGGCATTTGGCGAGTCCGGCAGGCCGCGGTAGCGGGCCTGGCGGAGAGTGGCCACGTGATCGATATTGACTCCAAGTGACGGCATCCCGCGAGATTCCGCGAGGGAAAGGCCGTGTTCAAGACCTGCTTCGTGTGGAGCATCCTTGATCGGGCTCTGTGCAGGGCGTAAATCCCCTGGGATGAGAGCTCGTTTTTTGCAGGGTCCGGGGCCGGACGTGGCCATTCTTTTGCTGGCCTTGCTTTTGAGGGTCTGGCTCCTCGAGATCAAGCCGCCGCACTTCGACGAGGGGATCAACGGATGGTTTGTGGATCAAATGACGGCCACCGGTTACTACCGATACGATCCCACAAACTACCACGGCCCGCTTCACTTTTATGCGCTGTTCCTTTCACAGACCCTGTTTGGCCGCGAGTTGTGGGCACTTCGCCTTCCGGCGATCCTGGCCAGCCTTGCCGCTGTTTGGGCGCTGTTGAGATTTCGCGAGTTTTTCGGCACCGGCGTGTCGCGCTTTGCCGCCCTGGCCATGGCATTGTCGCCGGCCTGTGTTTTTTATGGCCGCTATTCGATTCACGAATCCTGGCAGGTGTTGTTTTCGATCCTTGCCATGGCCGGGTTTCTGGGGATGTGGCAATTCGGGAGCCGCCGCGCGTTTTTCACGCTGTTGGCCGGTGTCACTGGCCTGATCCTGACGAAGGAAACCTATGTGCTGCACCTTGGTTGCATGGCGCTCGCGATTCCGGTTCTCTGGCTTTACCAGATCATTGTTCCTTCGAGGCCCGCATGGCCGCTTGCGAAGCAGCAGTGGACCGCCTCCCATGTGCTCGTCGGGCTTGGATCGGCGTGTTTGGCGATTGTTTTTTTCTACTCCGGCACGTTTCACGATTTTTCGATGCTCGCCGGACTGGTGAAAACGTTTGAAGCGTGGTTCGCCACAGGCCTTCAAACCGGAGGACACGAAAAAACCTCCTTCGATCTTTGGGGGCCGCTGAACTGGTATTGGATTTCGCTGTTGTTGCGTTATGAATGGCCCGCTCTGCTGGGCTTGGCCTCTTGTATCCGCTACATGGCACCTTCGGACGCCAGGCTCCGCTATGTCGCGATCACGGCCTCCGGCGTTTTGTTGGCCTATTCGATCATTCCTTACAAAACCCCATGGTGCATCATCTCGATGGTCTGGCCGTTTTACCTTCTCCTGGGAGGTTTGCTCAAAGAACTGGCAGGCCGCTTCCGGCAAGGCATCGTCTGGTCTTTTCCCGTTCCAGTTCTTGCGGGCTCACTTGCAATCTGCCTCAACCTGAACTTCCGGACCTTCACCGATGACAGTGAGCCCTACGTGTATGTGCAGACTTACGGGGATGTGAACTGGTTGGTGGATCCGCTGCTCGAGTCGGTGCGGCGGGATCCCTCGCTTGCCGGCATGACCGGTATCATCTCACTCGACAGCTATTACCCGCTTCCGTGGATGCTCGGCGAGTTCACCCGGGTGGGATATTATCCAAAAGATGCCCCGCCTGTGCGGTGGGATGCCGATTTTCTCGTGATCGATTCGTCACGTGCCGCCGTGATCGAACCGCAACTTGCCCGCCCCTACCACAAGATCCCCTTCCGTTTGCGAAGCGGCCAAGAGGAGTGCACCGCCTACCTTGCCTCGCCCCTGTTCGATGAAATCCTTCAGCGTGCGCCGAACTTCCAACCGGGTCCGGAGCGATGAACCGGGCCTCTTCCGGGCAATGCCTCCTTGGAGCTTCTTTAACCGGTGTTTGTGCCGCTGTCGGATCGGCCCTTGTGCTGGGGGCCGGTTTGGGTGGTTTGAATCCAATTCTTGCCGGGGCGGCTCTGCTCACCGGACTTGTTGCGGCGGGGTTCACCTGGCGATCGATTCCGCCCGGTTCGAAGCATCCAGTCGATGCGTGGTTGATCGTCATGGCCATGGTTTTCGCACTGGCCTCGTTGCGGGCGTTTCTTTGGCTGTTGTATCCGGTCGGCGACGAGTGGCGGATTCTTTCGCCCTACAACCTGGGTGACTTGTCGCTGCACATTCAATTCATCCGTTATTTCGCGGGGGGTGTTCCATTTTGGCCAGAGAGCCCGATTTTGAGCGGTGTGCCCCTCAGCTACCCTGTCGGAGCGGATTTGTGGAACAGCCTCCTTTTATTGTGCGGGATTCCTCTTGAGCGGGGACTCGTTTGGACGGCCTTGGCCGGCGCACTTTTGACCGGGGTGGCCCTGGCCCGCTGGGGAGGGGCTTTCACCATGGCGGCTTTTCTGTTTGCCGGCGGCCTTGCCGGGTTGCGGATTTTTCAAACCGGCTCGATTGAGGATTTTCAATCCGGCGTGGAATGGAAAAACCTGTTTCTCACCATGTTTGTGACGCAGCGCGGACTTCTCTACGCGCTGCCTTGCGGTTTGTTTTTAATGAATGCATGGCGGGAACGCCTTTTTGGAAGCGGCCCCGGTGTGCCTTGGCCTGTGCTCGGCCTCCTTTATGCCACCATGCCGGTTTTCAGCATCCATGCCTTCCTGTTCTTGAGCGCCGTGCTGGCGGTCGCTTTTGTCTTGCACGCTCCGTCGCGGGCGGTTTTGGCGGCTTTTGTCGGTGCGGCCTTTCTTCCCGCCTCGGCGCTTGTCTGGTGCGTAACCGGGGGATTTTCGGTGCAGTCCGGTCTGCGCTGGCTGCCTGGGTGGATGCAGGACGATGCGCCGATTTTGTTTTGGGTTGTGAATTTCGGATTGGCTCTTCCGCTCACCATATGGCTTGCCGGGCGTGTGTTCTGGAAAGGTCCCGCCGATGCGCGTGTTTTTGTCGGTGCGGCAGGGATCGTTTTTCTGGCTTCTTGCTTCATCTCCTTCGCTCCCTGGCCTTGGGACAACACCAAATTGATGATCTGGGCCTGGCTCGCGGTGGCGCCGTTCCTTTGGGATCTCGTGTTGAGGCCCTGGCCGGTTTTATGGAGGTTCTTGGCTGTGGTCGGCCTGTTCGCCACCGGGGGGCTTTCGCTAATCGGCGGGTTGGATGGCCGCCACGGCTACACTCTTGTGAAAAAAAGCGAATTGCATGCGGCTTCAGAGGCTTTGAAGAATGTGCCTCCCGGAGCCCGCATCGCGGTTGAACCCCGTTTCAACCATCCTGTTCTCCTGCTGGGCCACCCGGTTGTGTGCGGTTACGATGGGCACCTTTGGAGCCACGGACTTCCCTACCAGAAGCCGATGCAGGCGCTTCAAGGTGTCTTGCAAAGGCAAGAGGGGTGGCGCGGGACGGCGCTCGGCCTGGGGGCGGATGCTGTTTATTTCAACGGCACGCCGCCGGTCGTGGAACTGCTGCCGTCAGGACGGAATCGCCCTCCAGAGCAACGCGACCAAGACAAAAAAGACTAGGCAAAGAATGGCGAACTGGATTTGCGCGCTGCGGGCCTCCTTTTTCGGAAGACGCTTCTGGACGCGTTCTCCGCCCGCATGGCGCAAAGGACCGGCCATGCGCATCGTGGCATCCGCTTGAAGTATAACCGGCTTCTTGGCGGCCTTTTTGCGCTTCTGCAGGTCGAGTTCGCGTTCCTGTTTTTCGAGGGCCTGCTTTTTGCGTTGAATTTCCAAGCGTTCCTTTTCAAGGCGGTTGGTTTCGTCGGTGACGCGGGATGGGCGGTTGGAGCGTGATGAAAACATGGTTCAACGGGCGGATGTGGTCGCCCAAATGTGCAAAAGAAGAGCCACCAGGGCGAGAATTTGGAGGGGCAGTGTAAAGGCGAAGCCCATTTTGAGCCATACCCCGAAAGAACGGTCCTCAAATTCCACAGGATTCTCGGACATGGCCGGATCGCTGTGATCGTGTTCCTGGGATTCCACGGCGAGCTTGGCGTGGCTTTTGGTGTATTCGGCACGGGCATTGTCCACGGAACTCAAGGCGCGGCTCAGTTCCCTCGGCAGATCTTGCGGCAGCCAGGCCCTCGCATTGATTGACTCGAGATCGCGCAGATGCTGGGTGAAGGAGGAGTGGATTTGACGCATTTGTTCCACCCGCTTTTGCGCCTCCTCGGTTTCACGTTCGACCACGACCAGAGCGCGTGTCAGCTTGTCGAGCATATCCGAGCGCCCGTTTTCAAGCGAATCCTGCCGGCGCTTGAGGTCCTCGAGTCGGGCTTTTTCACGTTCGATTTCCTCTTGTTTCAGTTTGAGACTTTCAAGCTCGGCACGCACTTGCTGCACTTTGTCGCCGAGTTCCCCGTCCTCGTCGGAGGGATAAGTGGAGTTGGGGTCTCGTCGGGAGTGGTCGGCCATACGCGAGGCTTGATTTAGCGACTTACATACTCCGTTTCCAGAACATTTCCTGCACGAAAGTTCAAAATCCGGCTTTGGGTGTGCGCCGGAACGGTGGGTTTGTCAGAACGGCACCTCGACGGCTTCACAAACGCTCCTCCAACCGGGAAAGTTCCAGTCGTTTGGAAATCCGGAGCATTGGCGCGGCTTGACGGGCTGAATGGCGCAGTTGCGGCCATCCAAGAAAATGCAGGAACCATCCGCTTTGTCTTGAAGCGCCAGTCCGTCCCGGCGGGGCCTCAACCGGGTGTGGGATTGGATGAACGTCCGTTCGTCCAAATTCAAAAACGTGCTGATGGATGAGATGTCCTGTTCGGTCAGTTTTACAAAGCCCGGCCACCGGCAGCAATTTGTGCAGCGTTGGCAGAGATAGCGCGTTCCGGCCATAGGATGGGAAATTTATTCCCCGAGGCGTTTTCCCGGCACCAAATGGTTTACGGCGTATTCGCGCACTGCTTCTTCAAGCGAAGTGGTCGGGCGAATGTAACCGGTCGCGCGAAGTTTCGAAATGTCGGCGCAGGTGTAATACTGATACTGGTAGCGGATGGCTTCCGGCATGTCGAAAAATTCAATAACCGGTTCCCGTCCCAAGGCCGCAAAAAGGGCTTTGGCAAGATCCACCCAAGTGCGCGCCACGCCGCTGCCGATGTTGAAAAGTCCCCCCGCATCCTCGTTTTCGGCAAGGTGCAGTGTCATGTCCACCGCATCCTTCACGTAAATGAAGTCACGCATCTGGCACCCGTCCGCGTAGTCGGGTCGGTGGCTTTTAAACAGGCGGATCCGCCCGTGTTTTTGAATTTCCTCGTAGGCCTTGCATACCAGGCTTCGCATGTCGCCCTTGTGATATTCGTTCGGCCCGAAAACATTGAAATATTTGATGCCGACAATGTCCTGCAGGATCTCCTCCTTAAGCGCGTAAAGGTCGAAAAGATGCTTGGAGTAACCGTATAGGTTCAGCGGACGCAGGCGGGAAAGATCGTCGTTTGTGTCGTCCATTCCCCGCGAACCGTCTCCGTAGGTGGCCGCCGAGGAGGCGTAGACGAAACGGGCGCCGGAAAGCAGCGCCCATCGGCAGAGCGCCTTGGTGTAGTCGTAGTTGTTGCGCAGGACAAAATCCGCATCCGTCACGGTGGTGGCCGAGCAGGCTCCAAGATGGAACACCGCGGAAAACAGACCGAAGGAGTCGGGGTCTTTTTCGATTCCCTCCAAAAAATCATCCGCCGGAACGTAGTCCTCGAAAGTCAGCGGCAGGAGGTTTCTCCACTTCTCATCCTCTCCCAGTCGGTCGGTCACCAGAATCTGGGAAATCCCGCGCTGGTTCAGCGCATGCACGAGCGCGCTTCCAATGAATCCACCCGCTCCGGTCACCAGAACGCGGGCTTTCTCGTGCAACAGCACATCGCGTGGATTCAATTTTTTTTCTCCCGTGGCGCGGGATCGCAGTTGCCGGGATGCCGGTTTGGGCGCATGAAACGTGGAGGCCATGGAAAATCAGGGGTTGTAGCCGAGGTCGGCAAAGCTTTCATCAAACAGCGCTGTTTTGTCGCCAAAAATATAGCGCGCACCGGCAATGTATTCGCGGGCCTTCACGCGCTTGCCGTTCTTCAGTTCCCAAGCTGCCTGCGCATAATACCACGCGGGCGAGTCGCCGGGATACTTGATGGCATTCATGACTTTTTTCGCCCGGTCGTTTTCTCCGAGTTCCAGATCGCAAAGAACCACTTTGAATTGCAACAACTCGTTCCGCTTGTCGCTGGCCCGCATCGATTGGAAATGCCCGCGGGCGGCGGCATAGTCTTTTTTCAAAAACATCACCTCTCCCAGGTTGTAAAGCGCCGGGAAAAATCCGGGGGAATTTTCCAGCGCCTTTTGAAAATATGGCTCTGCTTTGGCGTAGTCCTTCTTTTTAACATGGCATGCCCCGATCAGGTTCAGCACCAGAGGATCGTTCGGATGCGCTTTTTCAAGAACCACCAGTTTTGTCAAGGCTTGGTCGAATTGCTTCGAATCCACATCCTTCAGGGCGGCTTCAATGTCGGCCGGTGTGGGTGGCTCGGCAAAGGGCGAGGCGGGTTGTGCGAACGCGGCAGCCACGCCGAGCACCAGCACGCAGGCGATTGCTTTCATGTTCTTCCATCCTTGCCGCGCCCCGCTGACTGGGCAATCCCAAAGACACGTCCCTCCCGCCCACGCATTGACTCGCACCCCGCTCCCGACTAAAAGGCAGTCCGTCCAAAATGCACACGCTTGAGTCCCTTGCCGAAATCTACCATCGCCCCCTCTTTGACCTTCTGACCTCGAGCCGGGCGGTTTTTGTCGAGCACTGGCCTGAAAACGAGGTGCAGCTTTGCACCTTGCTCAGCGTGAAAACCGGCGGCTGCAGCGAGGATTGTGGCTACTGTGCCCAAAGCGCGCACTATCAGACGGGACTGCGCAAGGAGGCGTTGATGACGGTTGAGGATGTTCTCCCCGTGGCCCGGCGCGCGAAGGAGAATGGATCCACCCGCTTTTGCATGGGAGCGGCTTGGAAGGGGGTCCGTGCCGGCGATGGAAAATTCGAGTCGATGCTCGAAACCGTTCGCGAGGTGGGCAAGCTCGGGATGGAGGTGTGCGTGACCCTCGGCCAGCTCGGCGACGAGGAGGCCCGCCAGCTCAAGGATGCGGGACTCACAGCTTACAACCACAACATCGACACCTCGCCGGAGCACTACCCGAACATCGTCTCCACCCACACGTTCCAAAACCGCCTCGACACGATTGCCTCGGTTCAAAAAGCGGGCCTCAGCGTTTGTTGCGGCGGGATCATCGGTATGGGCGAGTCCGAAGACGACCGGTTGAAAATGCTTTCGGTTCTTTGCTCGTTCGACCCGCTGCCGGAGAGTGTGCCGATCAATTGCCTCACCCCGATTCCCGGCACTCCGCTGGCCGATGTGCCGCCGGTGGACGTGTTCGAACTCGTGCGCCTCATTGCCACCACGCGCATCGCCCTCCCGGGAGCCAAGGTTCGACTGTCCGCAGGCCGGGACCGTCTCTCCCGCGAAGCCCAGGCGCTCTGTCTTTTCGCCGGCGCCAACTCGATTTTCTACGGCGACCGGCTCCTCACCGCTTCGAATCCGGGCGTCGACGACGACAAAAATCTTCTGAATCTCCTTGGCTTGGCACCCCAACCTCCCCGGCCCACCGCCTGCTTCGCATGAAAATTGCCATTGCCAGCGACCACGCCGGATTCGATTACAAGGAGGCCATCGTCTCCCATCTCCGCAGCCGTGGCCACATTGTTATCGATTACGGCACCAACAGCGACGAAAGCACCGACTATCCTGTCTTTGTCATTCCGGCTGCCGAGGCCGTCGTGCGCCATGAGGCGGAGCGCGCGATTGTTCTGGGAGGATCCGGAAACGGCGAAGCCATTGCCGCCAACAAAGTGCGCGGCGTCCGCTGCTCGCTGTGCTGGAACCTGGAAACCGCCGAACTCGGCCGCCGCCACAACAACGCAAATGTGTTGTCGATCGGCCAACGGATGATTCCGCTCGATCTGGCTTTCGAGATTGTGGACGTCTGGCTCGAGACGCCATTTGACGGCGGGCGCCACGCCCGCCGGGTTCAGGAGCTGGACGCCTACGAGGCGGGAGGCGGCCACGAGGGCATGCTGGCAGTTCTGGACCGCAAGACCACCTTGTAATGCCGCTTGCGGCAAGCGCCGCGGAATTCCATTTTTCAGCCATGCCATCGGTTCACATCAAAACCTACGGATGCCAGATGAACGAGCGGGACTCGGATCAGGTCGCCCGCATGCTTGTCGAAAAAGGCTTCACGATGGTTGCCGATGAAACGGAGGCGGATGTGATTCTTCTCAATACCTGCAGTGTTCGCGACATGGCCGAGCAAAAGGCGATCGGCAAAATGGGAATGTTGCGGAAGCTTCGAAAAGCCCGTCCGCACCTTGTTCTCGGCTACCTCGGTTGCATGGCGCAGGCGAGGGGGGGGGATTTGCTGGAGACCTCGCCCCATGTGGATTTGGTGGCGGGAACGCAAAAATTCCACCGCGTTGCCGATCACGTGCAGGCGTTGCTGGAGGCCCGCATGCACGCGCTGATCGACGACGAGCGCCGACCGATTGTCGATGTGGCCGAGGAGGAGGGTTCCCAATCGGAAATCCGCGACCAGAACCTTGAACAAGGCCAGGTCACGGCTTTTGTTTCAATCATGCAGGGCTGCAATATGCATTGCGCCTTCTGCATCGTTCCCAGGACACGCGGTGGGGAGCGCGCGCGGCCGATTTCCGATATTGTCGAAGAAGTCCGTTCATTGGCCGGGCGGGGCGTTAAGGAGGTGACCCTTCTGGGCCAGATCGTGAATCTTTACGGTCGCCACGAGTTTCCGAAGGTCGACGGAAAAAGCCCGTTTGTTCAATTGCTGGAGGCCGTTTGCGCGGTGGATGGCATTCACCGCGTCCGCTTCACCTCCCCGCATCCGATCGGCTATCGCGATGACTTGATCGACGCATTCCGGCGCCTTCCCGAATTGGTGGAACATGTCCACCTGCCCCTCCAGAGCGGGTCGGACAGAATTTTGAAAGCCATGCGCCGGGGCTACACTGCGGAAAAATTCCGTTTGTTGGCCGGGAAAATCCGCGATGCCCGTCCCGGAATGGCAATCACCACCGACATCATCGTCGGGTTTCCAGGCGAGTCCGACGAGGACTACGCGGCCACAAAAAACCTTTGCGAGGCGCTTTCGTTCGACAATGCGTTTGTTTTTCGCTATTCGCCCCGGTCTCTGACTCCCGCCGCCGATTTGCCCGGCCAAGTGTCGGAGGAAGTGAAGGAATGGCGCAACAAGGACCTGCTGGAGGTCGTCAACCGCCACACGGCGGATAGGCTCCACGCACTCGTGGGATCGGAGGTGGAAATTCTTTGCGAGGGTCCCAGCCGGCACAATCCCGAACGACTGACGGGCCGCACCCGCTCAAATAAAATCGTCGTTTTCGAGGGTGCTCCGCGCCACTTGGGCGCCATCATGCCGGTGCGCATCGTCCGCGCCAGTGGATCGACACTTTACGGAGATCCCGTGGTCCTCGATTGAGGTTGCCGGATTGATCGCGCGTCATGTCCGCCTCCCTTCCGATTTACGACCTGGACGAGGAGATTCTCGCCGCCCTCAACCGTTGCCCGCGCTTGTTGCTCCAGGCTCCGACAGGCTCCGGGAAATCCACCCAGGTCCCGCAAATCCTTCTCGATGGCGGGGCTCTCGGGAACGGTCGTTGTATTGTCCTGCAACCGCGCCGCCTGGCGGCGCGCATGCTGGCCAAACGTGTGGCCGAGGAGCGCGCCTGCGCGCTCGGGGGGGAGGTGGGCTACCAAATCCGCTTGGACAATGTCTCCAGCCGCGAGACGCGCATCCTCTACGTCACGGAGGGGATTCTTCTCCGCCAGATGCTTGCCGACCCCTCGTTGCAGGGGGTTTCGACAATTGTCTTCGACGAGTTTCACGAGCGCCATTTGCACGGCGACATCAGCCTTTCGCGGGCCTTGGACCTTCAAGCCTCCCGGAGGCCGGATCTTCGCCTGGTTGTCATGTCGGCGACCTTGGAGACCGGGTCCCTGATGCCGCATCTTGCTCCGGCCGAAGTTCTCCGCTCCGAGGGCCGCGCCTTTCCCGTCGAGATCGTTCACCTTCCCTACGAGCCCCGTGATGAACCGGTTTGGGAATCCGCCGCGGATGCGGCCGCATCCCACTTCGAGAAAACGCCGGGCGACATCCTCGTGTTCATGCCGGGGGCCTACGAAATCCAACGCACGATCCGCGAGCTCCAAAACCGACTGGGCTCACGTTGCCGCATTCTTCCCTTGCACGGCGAACTTCCGGCCATCGAACAGGACAAGGCGGTGGGTCGCTCGCACGGGCGGAAAATCATCGTTTCCACCAATGTGGCCGAAACGTCGCTCACCATCGACGGGGTCACGCTGGTGGTTGATTCCGGGCTGGCCCGCATCGCGCGCCACGATCCCGCACGCGGAATCAACACCCTCTTCATTGAAAAAATCAGCGCCGCATCGGCGGATCAGCGCGCGGGCCGCGCGGGTCGAACCGCGCCGGGGATGTGCATCCGCCTCTGGACCGCTCGCGACCACTCCCGCCGGGCCCTCTCGGAGACCCCCGAAATCAAGCGTCTGGACCTCGCGGAAACGGTTCTTTCGCTCAAAGCGGCGGGAATCCGGGACTTGGAATCGTTTCGTTGGATCGAGCCCCCGGAGCCTGTCGCCCTCGCGCGGGCGGAATCGCTGTTGCATGACCTCGGGGCTCTGGCTGTCGACGGGGTGATTACTCCGGTTGGCCTCCGGATGCTTCAATTTCCGGTGCATCCGCGCTACGCCCGCATGTTTTTGGAGGCGGAGGCTTGCGATTGTGTGCGCGAGGCCGCTTTGATTGCCGCCCTCACGCAAACGCGTTCGCTTTTGCTGCGATCCGACCGGAAAACCGAAGACGAGCGCCAAGAGATTTTTGGTGGAGGCACCTCGGATTTTTCAGTGTTGATGCGCGCTCTGGAATGGGCCCGCGAACGGGATTTCCGAATGGCCGATTGCCGGGCGCTTGGCATTCACGCCGAGTCGGCCCGCCAGGCCTCCCGCTTGCAGGAGCAGTTTCTCCAGATCGCCCGCGACTTGGGATTGCCCACCGGTGCGACCTCCCCGCCGGAGGACCGGTTGGCCCGTTGTATTCTCGCGGGATTTGCCGATCAGGTGGCTCTTCGCAAGGCGGCAGGCACTCTTTTGTGCGACATCGTTCACGGGCGCCGCGGTCTCTTAACGCGCCAAAGCGCGGCTCAGGATGCTTCCTTGCTGGTGGCCGCCGAGATCACCGAAATCGAGGGCCGGGATGGTGACCCCAAAGTTCTTTTGGGACTGGCCACGGGTATCGAGGAGGCTTGGCTCCGGGAGATGTTCCCCGACGATTTTCAGGAATCGGCCGAGTATCTTTTCGACAAATCCCAAAACCGCGTGGTTCAACGCCGGAGCCGGCGTTTTCGCGATCTGGTTCTGGAGATCCGCGACCGAGATGCCGCTCCCGGGCCTTTGGCATCGGCCTGTCTCGCCGGGCAGGTCCGTATAGGAGCGCTGCGACTGAATGGTTGGGACGACGCCGTTGAGCAGTGGATCCACCGGGTCAATTTTCTGGGCCGCATCTGCCCCGACTTGGGCCTTCCACCACTGGGGGAGGAGGAGCGCGAGCACATCCGGTTGCTGGTTTGCGAGGGAGCCACCTGCTACCGGGATATCAAAGACGCGTCCGTCCTGCCCCATGCCCGTTCATTGCTTGAACCGGCCCAACAGCACATGGTCGATCGCCATGCGCCGGAACGGTTCGAACTCCCTTCCGGCCGCCGTGCAAAAATTGTTTACTCCGAAAGTGCCGATCCCCATTTGTCCGCCCGCATTCAGGATTTTTTCGGATTGGACGGGGAACTCCGTATTGCGCAAGCGCGGCATGCATTGACCCTTCATATCCTTGCTCCAAGCCAGCGTCCGGTCCAAGTCACGCGCAGTCTCGCCACCTTCTGGACGGAAACCTATCCCTCGATCAAAAACCAACTGCAACGCCAGTATCCCAGGCACGAGTGGATCTGATACAGTCCGCCGGAGTCGCCTGCCGGGGGCCTCTCACCCCAAAACGCGCAGCACATGCGCCGGGCGACGGTGCGGATCCAGCGCGATGAAATTCCGTGCGCCACTCCACTCGAAGACCTCGCCGGTCAGAAGATCTTCGACGCGGAACGACTCTTGAGAGGGCCATCCGAACCCGGAGGGGTGGAAATGCACGAACCCCGATTGCGGGTTGCGGGGGTCCACGCTCACGATCACCAAGACAAGGTTGTCGAGACCTGCGGTGTGCTTGCTGAACGCAACCACCGCATCGTTTTCAACCCGGTGGATGCGAAGATTTGCATATTCCCGGAAGGCCCGGTTGTCCCTGCGGATGCGGTTCAGCTTTGCGATCGTTTCTTTGATGTTTCCGGGAGCGTTCCAATCCCGGCCTTTGAATTGATACTTTTCCGAGTCCGAATACTCCTCCTTGCCCGGGACAGGAGTGTTCTCGCACAACTCAAAGCCGCTGTAGACTCCGTAAACAGGAACCGCCAGCGCCGCGAGGATGGCGCGGATTTCGAAGGCCGGGCGGCCCCCCTCCTGAAGAAAATACGGCAGGATGTCTGGAGTGTTCGGAAAGAAATTCGCGCGGAAAAAATCGCTCATTGGCGGTGTTGTGAGCTCGGCCAGGTAGCTTTCCAGTTCCAGCTTTGAATTCCGCCATGTGAAGTAGGTGTAGCTCTGCGTGAAGCCGACCTGGGCGAGTTCCTGCATCATCTTCGGCTTGGTGAACGCTTCGCTGAGAAAAACCGTTCCCGGGAATTTGTCCTGCACTTCGGCAATGACCCATTTCCAAAACGACACCGGCTTGGTGTG
This sequence comes from Chthoniobacter flavus, assembly GCA_945883435.1. Taxonomy (GTDB): domain Bacteria; phylum Verrucomicrobiota; class Verrucomicrobiia; order Chthoniobacterales; family Terrimicrobiaceae; genus UBA967. Next base: position 113,862 of record CAMCXK010000001.1, read on the forward strand.
GGGATTGTCCACGCGGAAGATTCCCACCCCGCGCGCGCACCAGAAAAGTAGCACATCGCGCAATTCTTCCCACAGCGCGCGCCAGTTGCCGTTGTGGAAGTTCAACGGATAAACATCCTCGTATTTCTTGGGCGGGTTTTCGGCGTATTTGATCGATCCGTCGGGGCGTTTGAAAAACCACTCCGGATGGGATTTCACATAGGGATGGTCGGGCGAGCAGTTGATGGCGAAGTCGAGGGCGATTTCCATGCCGCGGGCGCGCAGTTCCTCGACGAGCCAGTCGAAATCCTCCAGCGTGCCGAGCTCGGGGGCGACATCCATGTGCCCGCCTCCATTGACGCCGTGACGGAAATTGCCGATCGCATATGGCACTCCCGGTTCGCCGGGTTCGCAACGCAGCGAGTTGTTGCGTCCTTTGCGGTTGGCCTCCCCGATCGGATGGATGGGCGGGAAGTAAATCACATCAAAGCCCATGGCTTTGGCATCGTCGATACGCCCGAGACAGTCCCGGAAGGTCGATCCCCGGTCGGGATGCCCCTCTGCGGAGCGTGGAAAAAATTCATACCACGCGGCAAAAGTGGCGCGTTCCCGGTCGACGACGAGCCGGCGCGGTGGCTCGTGCACCGTGGAGAGCGAGCGGTCGGCGTGGATTCGCAAAAGGGCCGCCAGCACGGAGTCCACGCCCAGCACGGAGGCTTCTTCCGCATCGGCTTTGGCCAGCGTTTTTGCGTAGGTGCGGAGCAAAGGCGCGTCTGCGGATAATCCGGCCCGGTCGGCTGCCGCTTCGATCAATCGAGCTCCTTCCAGGATTTCGCTGTTCAGATCCCGCAGTCCGGCTCCGAATTTTTTCCCGAACTCGGCGCGCCAGGAGAAGAACAAATCGCCCCAAGCCTCCACTGTGAACTCCCACTCGCCGGCCTCGAGGGCACAGAATGTTCCGGTCCAGCGGTCGTTTTCGAGTGGCGTCATGCCTGTTTCATGCCACGCGGCTTCACCGGCGCGGCGCCATTTCACCACCGCACTCAACTCGTCATGACCGTCCTTGAAGAGGTCGGCTTCGACACGCACATCGCCTCCTGCCGCGCGCTTCAAGGCATACCGGCTTCCATCGAGGCCGGGTGTGAGATGACGGATGCAGACGGTTTCGGGCGACTGGTTCATAGGTGCTGTTGGATCTCCTCCGACAGCGGAGCAAGTCCCGGAATCCGCGCAACAACAAAATCCAGCAACCGCATTGCCGCCGGTATGTGTTGCAGGAATGCCGGTTTGTTTTTTTTCAAACCGAGAAATCCATAGGCCCCGAGTGCCTGCATGAGCCTTTGCAAGGCGCAGAGGTGGAAGACCTCCTCGAATCCGGGGACCAAGGGCCGCCCGGCGGCGTCCCGCGCAGAACGGTAAATCGAGACCAACTCGTCGCGCTCCGCCGGGCTCAGTGTCACATACGGATCAAACACAATCGAAGCGAGATCGTAGGCATCCACCCCGGGTCTCAATCCCTGAAAATCAATCATCACGGCCGTGCCATCCCGAATGATCACGTTCTGGGATTGGAAATCGCGGTGAACAAGGACGCGTTCGCATCCGGCCAAGCGCCCGGGGATTTCCCCAAGAGCCGGGAGCGAGGCCAATTCCGCCAAGCGCTTATCCCCCGTTTGGAAAAAACCACCCAGGCAATGCTCGAAAAAGTATCCCTGCTCCCATCGATACAGGGCCTCGTCAAACCCCGGTTCCAATTCCAGCGGTGCGTCGGCGAAGGACTCGGTTGCGCAGGTGTGCAATTTCGCCAACTCCTCCAAAGCCGATCTGTAAAGCGGCAACCGCACCTCCCATGGCTCCTCCCGGAAGGCCCACAAATCCACCGGCCCCGCATCTTCCATCCACAAGCAACCTTCCGCAGGGAGATGCCGGAGGATGGCCGGAACGCTCACTCCGCTTGTAGCCAGAAAACGGGCGATCTCCACAAAACGGGCGTTTTCCCGGCGTTCATCCGTGTAACGGGCGAAAACCATTTTTCGGGAACCCGAGACCACCCGGAAGTAGCTCCGGCCCGAACCACCCTTTTCCAAAGGTTCGGCATGCGCCGGCAGTTCCCACCCGGGGAACTCGCGACTGGTCAAATCCATCACCTCGGAAGCTGTTATCATGAACGGGGAGATTCTTGAGTCTGCGTGCCGAAAAAACGAGGCCAGAGTGTGGGAAGCGGCTTTTTCATCATTCAGTGGGATTTGATGTGCCGGTGCCCCGTCTTGCAAAATCCCCTTCCGGTGGGGCGCTCCTCCGTGCGATTGAAGAGGTCGTATGAAACGCGGATTTCTTGAAAAGCTGATTGAACGGTTGCCGCTGGTGCAACCCGGGGAGGTTCAAAACTACCTTGTCGAGATCGCCCGCGAAAAGGGGTTTCTCGAAACCATTTTCAACGCGATTCTGGAGGGGGTTCTGGTCACAGACCCGCGCGGGCGTCTCCTGTATATCAACCGTGCGGCTTGTTCGTTTTTCGGCATCGACTCCGCTGTGATCCTCGGCAAGCCGCTGGCCGAAACCGTTCGCGGAATTGAATGGGAAAACCTGACCGGACCCGGCGGCGAAACCGTCAGCCGCGACCTGGAGGTATTCTACCCGGAAAACCGGCTTTTGAATTTTTATGCGGTGCCCCTCATGAGCGAAGCCACCGAGGGGCAAACGCCGGAATTGGTGGGGCGTGCCGTCATCCTCCGCGATGTCACCCGCAGCCACCGTGCCACCCAGGAGACCATCGAAAGCGAGCGGTTCTCCGCCCTCACCATGCTGGCCGCCGGTGTGGCCCATGAAATCGGAAATCCCCTGAACTCGCTCAATATCCACCTTCAACTCATGCAAAGGCACATTGCGAAGGTGCCGCCCAAGCTCCGCCCCAAACTGGAGGAGTCGGTGGCCGTGGCCCGTGGCGAGGTGTCGCGCCTCGACAGCATCATCACCCAGTTCCTCCGCGCCATACGCCCGCAGGCGATCCAGCCCGAGCCGGTCGATGTCAACACGCTTGTCGAGGAGGCGCTCGATTTCCTGCGCGTCGAGATTCAGGACCGCGACATCCTTGTCGAGCGCGAGTTGGCCCAAGGCCTGCCCATCCTCCACCTCGATCGCGACCAGATCAAACAAGCCTTCTACAACATCTGCCGGAACTCGTTCCAGGCCATGAAATCCGGCGGCATCCTGCGCGTTGGCACATCGGCCACTCCGACCCACGTTCGCATTGTCTTCAACGACACGGGGGGCGGCATTCCCCCGGACCACATCACACGGATTTTCGAGCCTTATTTCACAACCAAGCCCGGAGGCAACGGGCTTGGCCTTCTGATCGTGCGCCGTATTGTCAGAGCCCACGGCGGCGAGGTGGTGCTGGAGAGTTCTCCCGGCCGCGGACTTACGTTAACAATCCTTCTGCCCCGCGCGGACCGGCACGTGCGGCTTTTGGAACAAGGACCATCCCATGACACAGATCAACACTGACCCGCTCGTCGCCATCCACCAGGAGGCCTCCCGTCTTTACGACTCGGGCGAGCGCTCTCCCGACCGCATTTTATCGCCGGAATCCGCAGTCTGGATTTCCCGTCACGGCTTGAGCCTGCAATTTGTTTTCGATTGCGTGGACGACCTCGCCCGTTACGGGGAGCCGTCTGTGGAGGATTTTATTGCCTTGGCCCTTCAGCGGGCCGCTTTTCACGCCGCTCTCCCCCCGGGAGCTGCGGTCCCCGCGATTTTGACCGAGCCCGAGCTTCCCCCGAAGGCTGAGGCGTTTGATGGGATCCCGTGGCTCCCGCGTATTGTGCGCAAGGCACAGGCCTTTCTGGAGGGCAATCTGTGCGATGAAATCATGTATGGCTGCGCCGGCGACCGCGCGTTTTTGAAGAAACACGGCCTCACCCTGCCCGGGTTCCTCGTCCTGTCCCGGCAGGAATCGTTCGACCTGGCCTCCATCCGGCGGTCGCTGCGCGGTTAGGCCTCCGCCCGCGTGTTTTCGTATTCGTGAAGAAAGCGGGCGTAGGCGAGTTCGTCCTGTGCGCCGCTGAAAACAAACAAGCCGATCAACACGAGCATCGGATTGGTAAAAAAACCCGCCGCCGCAAAACCCACGGCCAGCACCTGCCCGACCCGCGCCGCGATTTGTGTGGCCCGGAAGTGCCCGCAGCCCATGGCCAGCACGGCCCGCAAAATCCGGCCGCCATCCATGGGAAACGCGGGGATCATGTTGAACAAAACCAACCCGGCATTGACGGTCAAAAGCTGCTGTAAAAACAAACGCTCCGGCGTGGGCGGTCCGCTGAAAAGTCCGCCCCCGGCGAACAGCAGAATTCCAAGCACCCCGGCAATGGCGACGTTGACCGCCGGGCCCGCCACTGCGATCACCAGCTCCTGCAGCGGTCGCGAGGGAATGCGCGTCATGCGGGCGACTCCGCCAAAGGGCAAAAGTGTGATGTCCGGCGTGGGGATGCCATAGTGGCGTCCCGCGAGCGCGTGTCCGAACTCGTGCAGAAGCACGCAAAGAAACAACGCGAGAATGAATACAATTTCGTTGCCGGCGCCTGCCGCGCCACCCTCCTGCCATCCGCTCCAGCCGAAAAAGAGCGGCAGCAGCAAAAAGGTGATGTGGATGCGCACATCGATTCCCGCAACCCGGCACACGCGAAAGGACCATTTCATAAAAATTGATTTTCCGGCGGGCGATTTCCCTTAAGGTTTTTCGAGGTCGGGCGCCTGCCGTCCGCCAAGAACCATCCACCATTCCGAAAGAAAAGAAAATGTCCCATTCCATTCCGAAAGTTCTCGTCGCCGATCCCGTCTCAGCCCGTGGTGTCGAGGAATTGGCTGCCGGCGGCACCCTTGACGTGGTGGTCCAAACCGGCCTCCCCGAAGCCGAGTTGATCCGCATCATTCCCGAATTTTCAGCCCTTGTGGTGCGCAGCCAGACAAAAGTCACCGCCGCCGTGCTGGATGCCGCCACCCGGCTGAAGGTCGTCGGCCGCGCCGGGGTGGGAGTGGACAACGTCGATGTGGAAGCCGCCACCCGTCGCGGGGTGATTGTCATGAACACGCCCGGCGGCAACACGATTTCCACCGCCGAACACGCTTTTTCGCTGCTGGTGAGCACCGCCCGCAGCATTCCGCAAGCCGATGCGAGCATGCGTGCCGGTCGTTGGGACCGCAAAAAATTCGAAGGCGTGGAACTCTACGGAAAAACCCTCGGCATTCTGGGCATGGGCCGGATCGGCACCGAACTCGCCCGCCGCGCCCTGGCGTTTGGAATGCGTGTTTTGGCCTACGATCCCTATCTGTCGATGGCCCGTGCACGCAGTCTTCAAGTGGAGCTGATCGAGGAGCTCGATGCCCTGCTGCCCCAAGCCGATTTTATCAGCATGCACATGCCGCTCACCGACGAGACCCGCCACATGCTCGATGCCCGCCGTTTGGCGCTGTGCAAGAAGGGTGCGCGTATCGTGAACTGCGCCCGTGGCGGGCTCGTGGACGAATCCGCCCTGTGCGATGCGCTTCAGTCGGGCCATCTCGGCGCGGCCGCGCTTGATGTTTACGAGGTGGAGCCCCCGCCGGCCGACTTCCCGCTGCGGGCATTGCCCAACATCGTTTTCACTCCGCACCTGGGTGCCAGCACCGCCGAGGCCCAGGAAAACGTGGGTATCGAAATCGCCCAGGCGATCCGCGCCGCCTTGCTGGAGGGGGAAATCCGCAACGCGGTCAACATGCCAAGCATCGATGCGAAGACTGCTGCCGTTGTCAAACCCTACCTCACCCTCGGCGACAAACTCGGACGTTTTGCCGCCCAGCTCGCTCCCAAACGCAATGACCGGGTGGTCATCACCTACGGTGGCAAGGCGGTCGAAATGCCCACCGACGCGATCAGCCGCGCCATTCTCACCGGATTTCTCAAGCACGCCGGAGGCGAGGAGGTGAACAGCGTCAACGTGCGCAGCATGGCTTCGACGCTCGGCCTCGATGTGGAGGAAATCCGCTCGAGCGAACAGACCGACTTCAACGAATGGCTCCACATCGCTGTCCACAGCGGGGACACACGGGTGTCGATCGGTGGCACGTTTTTCGGTGCCAAAAACGACCCCCGTATTGTGCGGGTGAATGGCAATCCGGTCGAGGTCACCCCCTCGGGCGTGGTGTTGATGCTGGAAAACCGCGACCGCCCCGGCATCGTGGGGCACATCGGCACGATCCTCGGCGAGGAGAAGGTGAATATCGCCAGCATGAGCCTGTCCCGCAGTGAACAGGGCGGCATGGCACTGACGCTTCTCAACCTCGACAGCGCCCCGGCCGCCACGGTGGTGGGCCGCCTGTCCTCGGACCCTGATATCCACAGCGCCCGCGTGGTGGTCCTGTAGCCCCCTGAGACCCCGTGGAGCAGGGCGAGGCGATCCTTATCCGCAAGCAAGCCTGGCGCGACACCAGCCTGCTGGCCACATGGATCACCCCCTCGCGTGGGAAGGTGTCGACCATGGCCCGTTCGGCAAGGAAGCCCGGCAGCCCGTTCGGCGGAGTGTTGGATCTTTTTCACACCGTCGAAATCGGCTACGCTCCGGCGAAACGCGGCGACCTGCACACGTTGAAAGAGGTCAGGCTTCTCCGCCCGTTCCAGTCCCCTTCGACTCCCAACCTTTTTCTGGCCGGCTATTTCGCCGAACTTGTCGATCTCTCGACGCAGGACGGCCACGAGGCGCCGGGGCTCTACAACCTTTTTTCACGGGCGATCGGGTTTTTATCCAGTCAACCCGCCAACCGCCGCGCCTTGGAGTTTTTTGAAACCGAAATGTGCCGCGTGCTGGGAATCCTCGAGGAGAAGGCCACTGCCCTCCGCACCATCGAGCATTACTGCGGCCGGATTCCCGGATCCCGCAACGCGGTTTGCAGTCTGCTTTGCCGGCCATGATGCGCCTCCCGATTCTCGCCGTCTGCCTGCTTCTGCTCTCCGCCTGCGCGGGTGGCTCGTTTGAGGGTTACAAAATCAAACCTTATTCGATCCGCGGTGTGCGCTACCATCCGATGCCGCCCCGCCATGCCGTTGGACACGTCGAAACCGGCGTGGCCTCGCACTACTCCGAGCATTTTCTTTTTTTCCCGGGAAAAACCGCCACCGGCGAAAACCTCTGGCCCTGGACGCGCGCCGCCGCCCACAAAACCCTTCCGATTCCTTGCGTGGTCCGGGTGACCAATTTAAAAAACGGAAAATCCACCAAGGTCCGGGTCAACGACCGGGGACCATTCATTCGGGGACGCATGCTGGATGTCACCAAACCCGTCGCGGACGAACTCGGCTTCACACGCCAGGGCCTCACCAACGTGCGCATTGAGGTTCTCAGTGTCGGGGACGGTCCTTACAAAATCACGCGCCACTCGCGCCACCTGCCCCCCTTGCCATGACCGGTGCTTTCCATCCGCCTCCCAACGGGCCGAAACCCGCCGCTTGGCAAATCGTGCTGGCCTTCGCCGTCGTGTATCTAGGTTACGGCCTGAACTTCCTCGCTGTGAAGGTCGGCGTGGAATCTCTGCCGGCCTTTTTCTTTGCGGCCTCGCATGTTTTCGCCGCCGGGGTCGTTCTGTGGGCCTGGCGGGCGATCCGCCAACAACCGCTCTGGCTGCCTCCCGGGGGGCTGGGCAAGGCATTCCTGGCCGCGATCTTTCTTTTCGTGGGCGGCGTGGGACTCGTCACCGAGGGGGAGAAACTCGGAGTCGCCTCCGGTCAGGCCGCGATGCTCAAGGCCTCCGTGCCCCTCTGGGTGGCGGTGCTCGAGGCGCTGCGCCCGAACGGGGAACGCCCGACTTGGCTGATCGGAGCGGGCTTGGCGACCGGCGCCGCCGGGGTGGTCTTTCTCGTGTTGCCTCGATTGTCCTCCGCGCCGGGCGGGGAGATGGCTGGAATCCTGGCGCTCCTCTTCTCCGCATTGCTTTTTGCTATCGGCACGGTGTTTGTCCGCCACCACCCGCCGGGGCCGGATTCCACGTTGAGCGCCACCTGGATGATGCTCGCGGGCGGACTTCTGCTCGGCCTGGCGGGACTGGCCTTTGGCGAACGAATGGAGGTTTCGGCCTCCGACTTCACACCCGCCTTCTGGATGGCGTTCGGATTTCTGCTGCTGGGGCACTCGCTCGCGGCCTTCACCGCGTTGAATTGGCTTTTGCGCCACCTGCCGGCCCCGGTGGTAACGACCAAATTCTATGTGTCGCCCGCCATTGCCACGCTGGCCGGATTTTTGGTTCTTCAAGAACCCGTGTCGCTGTCGTCCCTCGGGGGGCTTGTGTTGATCCTCGCGGGGGTGGCAGTTGTCCTCTGGGGGGAAAGCCGTCGCCAGTTCACACCCGCACTCCGCATCGACGATGCCGATGAACTCGACGAATGACGGGTCTCCTGATTCGGGTTGGTGGTGTTTGCGGTTGGTCAAAAAAAACCAACGTCCCCCGGTTTGGAGATTTTTGAGCGTTCTCGAGGGAATCCTCCCTCTTGAAAGGGTTGGCACGGCTTTTGCGTAAAGGTTGGCGGCGGCCTACCGGTCGCCCTCAACCAATGAAAAAATACACCATCCCATCAAGACTCGCCGCCGTGGCCCTCGCCGCTGGTTGCGTGCTAACCGGAGGTTCGGCGTTTTCCCAGGAAACCGTCACCACCGTCACTGAAACCATCGCTGTTGTCGAAACGGTCGCTCCGGCGGAACCAACCGTCGAGCAACGGATTGCCGACCTTGAAGCCTACGTCAACAATGGGGCCAGAACCCCCGACGTGGCCTCCAAGGTGTCGGGCCCGGGTCCCGGCCACAATGCGTGGCAGATGGCCAGCACGGCGCTGGTCTTGTTCATGACACTGCCTGGATTGGCGCTTTTCTACGGCGGCCTAGTGCGTTCCAAGAACGTTCTGTCGGTCCTGGCCATGACCCTCGGCATTGCGGGACTGGTTACGATCCTGTGGTTCTTGTGTGGATACAGTCTGACTTTCTCGGGCGGCAGTGCGTTTTTGGGTGATCTGGCCCAAGCCTGCTTCAATGGCATGAAACCCGGCAATGTGGGCGCGGGTTACCACTGGATCTCGGATTACATCTGGGCGATGTTCCAGTTGACTTTTGCAATCATCACCCCGGCCCTGATTTTCGGAGCCACTGCGGAGCGCATGAAATTTTCCGCCGTTCTCCTCTTCACAGCGATCTGGATGTTTGTCGTTTACTTTCCGCTGGCCCACATGGTCTGGGCGGCCAACGGCTTCATGTGCGGTCCTCTTAATCCAGATGCCGGCATCAAGGCGATCGACTTTGCGGGCGGCACCGTGGTTCACATGAGCTCCGGATGGTCCGCGCTGGTGCTCTGCATCATCCTGGGCCCGCGTCTCGGTTTCGGCAAGCAGCCGATGGCCCCGCACTCGATGGTGCTGTGCATGATCGGCACCGGCATGCTCTTCGTCGGGTGGTTCGGATTCAACGCCGGATCGGCTCTCGGAGCGGACGCGATCGCCTCCAACGCCTTCACAACCACATTCCTTTGCGCTGCCACGGCGGGGTTTGTCTGGGCCATGGTGGAGTGGATCACCCGCGGCAAGCCCAGCGTCCTTGGATTCTGCTCGGGAATTGTCGCCGGGTTGGTGGTGATCACCCCCGCAGCGGGGTTTGTGACTCCGTCGAGCGCGATGATCATGGCGGTGGCCGCTGGAATCGTGCCGTTCTTCGCCGTCGTCTACCTGAAGAAAATGATCGGCTACGACGACGCCTTGGACACTTTTGGCGTGCACGGCGTGGGCGGCACCATGGGTGCGATCCTCACAGGGGTCTTTGCCTCGGCGGAGGCGAACTCGGTGGTTGAGGGTCTCAAGGACGGACTTCTCATGAACCAGATCCTCGCCAGTGTGCTCACGATTGTGCTCTCGGTGGTGGCCACTGCCATCATCGCCTACATTGTGAAGTTCACCATCGGACTGCGCGCCAGCGAAGAGGTCGAATCCACCGGCCTCGACACGGCAGAGCACGGCGAAGAGGGCTACCTCCTCGACTAAGCGGACCACTCAACACGAAAGAACCAATCCAATGAAAAAAATCGAAGCCATCATCAAACCCTTCAAACTCGAGGAAGTGAAAGAGGCCTTGGCCGACCTCGGGATCGAGGGCATGACCGTCAGCGAAGTCAAGGGATTCGGCCGCCAGAAGGGCCATACCGAAATCTACCGCGGCAGCGAATACACCGTGGACTTCCTGCCAAAGATCAAAATCGAGGTGGTTGTCACCGACGCCCTTGTCGAGGGCGCCCTGGGCGCCATCGTGAAATCGGCAAAAACCGGAAAAATCGGAGACGGCAAGGTCTTTGTCTCTCCGGTCGAGGAGGCGATCCGCATCCGGACCGAAGAGAGCGGAGAAAAGGCCATCTGAGCAATCGGAGAGGCTGAGTGTGGGCGGCGGGGGAATGTGAGGTCCCCCGCCGCTTTCCGTTCGGGGAAGGCTTTTCGATTGCCCGAAGCCCGCAGGCTGGGATACTCGGTGTCCACGTTGTATGGATCAAACCCTTGCCCTGCGCGAACTCCAGATCGAGCGCAAACACTTCATCATCGAACTCCGCCAAAACGAGCGCGGGCGCTTCTTGAAAATCACCGAGGAATCCCACGGCCGGCGCAACACGGTCATCATTCCCAGCACGGGACTGGACGACTTCGAGGATCTTCTCGATCAAGTGCTCACGGAGGGCGAGAATATCGACTGATCCATGAACGTTCTCGTCACTGGCGGCTGCGGGTTTATCGGGAGCAATTTCATCCGCCAACGCCTGACCGAATCCGGACCCTCCCTGAAGTGCCTGGTCAACCTTGACCTTCTCACCTACGCCGGCAACCCGGCGAACCTCGCCGATCTGGCCTCCGACCCGCGCTATTTTTTCGTGCATGGCGATATCGGTGATGAGCCGCTGGTGGGCGGTTTGCTGGCCCGCCATGCCATCGATGCGGTGGTCCATTTTGCGGCGGAATCGCACGTGGACCGCTCCATCGACTCCCCCGAGCCGTTTATCCAGACCAACGTCACCGGGACCTTGAGGCTGCTGAATGCCGCCCGCCGCCACTGGCTGCGGCATCCCGCGCGGGAGACGTTCCGGTTTTTACATGTGTCCACCGACGAGGTTTACGGGTCGCTCGGGCCTGGAGCCCCGGCCTTTTCCGAGACCACGCCTTACGCCCCCAACAGTCCCTATGCCGCCTCCAAGGCGGCCAGCGATCACTTGGTGCGGGCATTTCACCACACCTACGGCCTGCCTGTTTTGACGACCAACTGCTCGAACAATTACGGTCCCTACCATTTTCCTGAAAAGTTGATCCCGCTTGTGATCCTGAACGCCCTCGATGGCAAGCCGCTGCCGGTCTACGGCGACGGTCAGCAAATTCGCGACTGGCTTTTTGTGGAGGATCACGCGGCCGCGCTCTGGCGTGTTCTTCAACGCGGCCGGACGGGCGAAACCTACAACATCGGCGGGCTCAATGAGCGTGCCAATCTCGACGTGGTGCGAACGATCTGTGCCTTGTTGGATGAACGCTCGCCACGGGCGGACGGCCTCTCCTACGCGTCTCAGATCACATTTGTCGCCGACCGGCCCGGGCATGACCGGCGGTATGCGATCGATTGTTCGAAAATCCAAGCCGAACTCGCCTGGCAGCCTGCGGAGTCGTTCGAGTCGGGCTTGGCCCACACGGTGGATTGGTATCTGGCGCACCGCGCCTGGGCGGATGACATCACACGCAACCGCTATGCCCGCGAGCGGCTGGGTGCCTCGGGGCGATGACCCTGGATTTCACGGTCGTCGGCGGTGGAAGCGCGGGCTACGCCGCGGCGCGCACCGCTGCGGCATTGGGATTGAAAACAGCAGTTGTGGACGGCGCGGAGGAATTGGGCGGTCTCTGCATCCTTCGCGGCTGCATGCCCAGCAAAACCCTTTTGGAATCCGCCCGCCGTTTTCGAGTGTTGCGCCGCGCGCGGGAATTCGGTCTGGAGTGTGCCATTCCAACCTTCGATGCCATGGCCATCCGCGACCGCAAACGCCGGCTCGTGGCGGAGTTCGCCGATTATCGCCGGTCGCAACTGACCTCCGGAAGATTCGAGTTGTATCGCGGGAGGGCGGAATTTCTCGGCCCCGGCGAGGTGGAGATTCAATGTCTGGACGGATCCAGCACCCGCTTGTCTTCGAGAACTTTTCTGATTGCGACCGGTTCGCGCGTTTCATGGCCGGCAGTGCCCGGTTTGCGGGAATCGGGATGCTGGACGAGCGATGATCTTTTGGAATCGGGGTCGATTCCCCGTTCGCTCATTGTGCTGGGAGCCGGGGCGGTAGGGCTTGAGTTGGCCAGCTACTGCGCGGCGTTCGGAAGCCGCGTCACAGTGATCCAGCGCGGCCCGCGCGTCCTCACTCCGGCGGATCCCGACGTTTCCACGGTTCTTGAAGAGGCCCTGCGCCACGAAGGCCTTGAAATTCACACCGGCACCCGGCTCCTCCAGGCCGGGGCGGTCGCGGGGGGCTTTCAGGTGGACTTTGAAAAAAATGGCCAGCGGGTCTCGGTTGAAGCCGAGCGGTTGCTGAACGCCTTGGGGCGCGAACCCGCGCTGGAGGGTCTTGAAATGCTGAAGTTGGAGCGCAAGGGCAAACGTCTGGCGGTGGATCGCATGCAGCGCACAAACTGTCCGGGAGTTTTTGCGGCCGGTGATGTATGCGCGGAACTGGAGGTGGTTCATGTCGCCATTCAGCAGGGCGAGACCGCCGCGCGGAATGCCGCCCGCCAACTCGGAATTTTAAGCGGTGCCCTGGAGGAGGTCGAAACGGGTCTTCCGCTGTTTGCGGTTTTTTCAGAGCCATCCTTTGCCATGGCGGGTTGCACGGAAGCCGCACTGCAAGCGCGTGGCATTGCCTATGAGTCGGCTTCCTACCCGTTCAACGACCATGGCAAAAGCTTGGTTATGGGCGAGACACACGGCCTGGTCAAATTGCTGGCGGAAAAAAGCACCGGCCGCCTGTTGGGCGGGGCGGTGGTGGGCCCGGAGGCTCCGGAATTGATCCATGAAATCGCGGTGGCCCTCCGGTTTGGAGCGACCGCCCGCGATCTGGCGGCCATCCCGCATTACCATCCCACGCTCTCGGAAATCTGGACCTATCCGGCCGAGGACCTTTCCTCCCTGTCGCCCGTTTATTGATCCCGAAGGCTGTCGATCACACGGTTGAACGTGGCGCTTGGACGCATCGCGTCGGCGGCCAGATGGTCGTCGGGGCGATAGTAGCCGCCGATCGAGACGGGACGGCCTTGCACGGAGGCCAACTCGGAGACGATCGTCGACTCACCCTCCGCAAGGGCCTTGGCCACGGGTGTGAAAATCCGCTGCAGATCGGCATCCTCTGATTGCGCGGCCAGCGCTTGGGCCCAGTAGAGGGCGAGGTAAAAATGGCTGCCCCGGTTGTCGAGTCCCCCCACCTTGCGTGCCGGAGAGCGGTCGTTTTCAAGAATCCGCCCGGTCGCGGCATCGAGTGTTTCCGCCAGAATCCTGGCTTTGGCGTGCGAGCGGGAATCGGCCAGATGCTCGAACGAGGCGGCCAAGGCGAAAAATTCACCGAGTGAATCCCAGCGCAGATAGTTTTCCTCGAGGAATTGCTGGACGTGTTTCGGAGCGGAGCCTCCAGCCCCGGTTTCGAACAGCCCACCGCCTTTCATGAGAGGCACGATCGAGAGCATTTTCGCGGAGGTTCCGACCTCGAGAATCGGGAAAAGATCGGTCAGGTAGTCGCGGAGCACGTTTCCAGTTACCGAAATGGTGTCCAATCCTTGCACAAGGCGCTCCAAGCTGAACTGGCAGGCCTCGGCAGGCGGAAGAATGCGGATGTCCAATCCGGTCGTGTCGAGTTGCGCGAGCACCGTGCGCACTTTGGCGAGGATTTGGGCGTCATGGGCTCGGCGCTCATCGAGCCAGAACACGGCAGGCGCCCCGCTCAAACGGGCACGGCGCACGGCCAGTGCCACCCAATCGCGCACCGGCGCATCTTTTGTTTGGCAGGCCCGCCAGATATCGCCCTCCTCGACGCGGTGCTCGAGAAGAATTTTTCCGGCGGCATCCCGGATGCGCACCGATCCGTCGCTTGGGATTTGGAAGGTTTTATTGTGTGAACCATATTCCTCGGCTGCCTGTGCCATCAGTCCCACGTTGGGGACCGATCCCATCGTGCGCGGATCGAGGGCCCCGTGTTTCTGGCAAAATGCGATCACGGTCTGGTAAACGCCCGCATACGAACTGTCGGGTAGAACCGCCAAGGTGTCGCGGGTCTTGCCCTCGGCGTCCCACATTTTTCCTCCTTCGCGGATCATGGCCGGCATTGAGGCGTCCACGATCATGTCGCTTGGCACGTGTAAATTTGTGATGCCCTTGTCCGAATTCACCATGGCCAGCGGGGGACGCGCGGCGATCGTCGCCCGCAAATCCGCTTCCAAGGCGGCTTTTTCATCGGCAGGAAGCTTGTCCATCTTGGAAACGAGATCGCCGAGTCCATTGTTGAAATCCACGCCCAGTCGCTCCAGAAGCCCATGGTGGCGCGTGGTGAAGTCGCCGAGGAACGCCTTCACCGCATGACCGAAAAGAATCGGGTCGGAAACCTTCATCATGGTGGCTTTCAAGTGCAGGGAAAAAAGCACTCCAGCTTGCGCGGCCTCCTCGATTTGCGCGGCGAGGAAAGCCTGCAATGCCCGGCGGCTCATGAACGTGGCATCGAGCACCTCGCCGGCCTGGAGTTTCAAGTCGTCCTTGAGCACCTCCACACCGCCCGAGACCGGCTCGAACTCGATCCGCGCCGTGGTCGGCTCCGCAAGGGTGAGCGATTGCTCATTGGAAAAAAAATCACCTCGGCCCATCGTGGCCACGCGGGTTTTCGATTCGGGGGACCAGGCGCCCATTTTGTGCGGATGCTTGCGGGCGTAGTCTTTCACGGCCTTGGGAGCGCGGCGGTCGGAGTTGCCTTCGCGCAGCACCGGATTCACCGCGCTGCCTTTGACCTTGTCGTAGCGGGCCTTCGCATCCTTCTCCTCCGGCGTGGAAGGAACTTCGGGATAGTCCGGCAGGTTGTAACCCCGCTTCTGCAACTCCGCGACGGCCGCCTTCAATTGTGGAATCGATGCACTGATGTTGGGGAGCTTGATGATGTTTGCCTCGGGACGCAGTGTCAGGGCTCCCAACTCCGCAAGGGCATCTCCAATCGCTTGTCCGGCGGGCAAACGGTCTTGGAAAGCCACCAGAATCCGTGCGGCCAGCGAAATATCCCGGG
>CAMCXK010000002.1 GCA_945883435.1 Chthoniobacter flavus
AAAGTTGCGCGCATTTTCCGCGATGCGACTCTGGGTTTCCGGAATCCGTAGTGAAAATGTCGCACCGGCTCCCGGTGCGCTTTCGAGGGCAATGGAACCTCCGTGCGCGAGAACAATGTTTTTAACGATGGAAAGTCCCAGTCCGGTGCCCCCTGCGTCACGCGCCCGGTGTTTGTGAACCCGGTAGAAGCGCTCGAAAATATGAGCCTGGTCCTCGAGTGGGATTCCCGTGCCGTTGTCCGAGACATCGATCTGAATCCAGTCACCGTCGCGCCGCGCGCGCACCGCGATACGAACGGGCTCGATCTCGGCATGCCGGATGGCATTGCCCAGGAGATTCCAAAAAACCTGCTCCATACGGTCGGGATCGACCTGGGCCGAGCGGGCATCGACAGCCCAATCAATCTGGAACACGGCCGCTCCACCGGGGTTGGCGGTCTTCAGATTCTCCACCACCTGAGCCGCGAGGGCGTCCAAGCGCACGGATTCAAATCGCAACGACCGGCCCTTGCTTTCCATCCGGGAGATGGTGAGCAGGTCCTCGAGGAGGAGCGACAGGCGCTGGACATTCCGCTGCATGGCTTTCAGCGACTGCGCAGTCATCTCGGGATCCTCCACCGCGCCATCCATGAGAGTTTCCACGTAGCCGTTGATCACCGTCAAAGGCGTTCGAAACTCATGCGACACATTGGCCACAAACTCGCGCCGGGTCGCCTCCAGAGACCGAATGGCAGTGACATCTTGAAAAACGAGGAGCACCGAGGCCACCGGTTGGGCATGGGAGCGTCCCATGGGAGCAAGATGAATTCCGAATGAGCGGGCCTCCATCTTGCCACCCGGCGTGGGAAAATCAAAAACGAGTTCCAAGGATTCCGCCTGTCCGTTGGCCAGCACGTTGCCGATGGAGAGTTCGAGTTCGTGGCGGCGGAAGATCTCCAGTGCATTGCGGCCCAGCGGGGACTTGGCGAGGGAAAACATGCGCTCGATCGCATTGTTCGCCAGAGTGACGATGCGCGAGGTGTTCACGATCAAAATTCCCTCCTGCATTGCCGAGAGGATTTCCTTGAGACTTAACTCCTCGGCGGCGGCTTGCTCATCCAAAACGCGCAGCTTTTCAGAAAGGCGGTGCAATTCGGCGGCCGTTTTCGGAAACGGAATGGTGGCCGCCCATGCGGGATTCCTCAGATACTCGCCCGAGGCCAACCGGGCGATATCGCGCCGGATCCTCGCCATGGGCATGACAAATTTCCAATACCCGAAAATGGCAAGTGCAAACGTGGCGACAAGGACGATTTCGTTCAACTCAAGTGGGCGTGACCGGTGAAAAACGATATCCGTGCCCGCGAACGGTCTCAATACGCAAAGCAAAGTCCCCCATTTTCTCCCGCAACCTTCGCATATGCGTGTCCACCGTGCGCGTGTCCGCGGTTGCCGAGTATCCCCAGACATCGCTCAGCAGGGACTCACGGGATAAGACCTTCCCGCGGTTTATAACAAGGGTCATGAGCAGCTTGAACTCGATGGTGGTTAAATCCAGACGCGTGCCATGGATGCGGGCGTGAAGCGCCGATTTGTCAATGGCGAGTCCATCCACCTCGATGAGAGAAACCTCTTCCGAGGCGGCCCGGATGCGGCGGACCAGTCCCTGAACCCTGAGAACCACCTCTTTGGGACTGAAGGGCTTTGTGACATAGTCATCCGCCCCGATTTCCAGCCCTTTGACCCGGTCTTTCACATCGCTTTTGGCCGTCAGCATGAGCACCGGGATCGCTTGCAAGTCCGGATCCTGCTTGATGGCCCTGCAAACCTCCAAACCCGACATTCCGGGCAGCATGATATCGAGCACCACCGCATCCGGACGCAAGGAGCGGACTGCTGCAAGGCCCGCATCGCCGGAGCGTTGAATTTCCACTTTGAAACCCGCGCGCCGAAGGTGGTAGCGCAGAAGATCGACCACGTCCGATTCGTCTTCGACCACGAGAACAGTGTCTTCCATGAGGCCCTCCTAACAACCGCGTCGTCAAAATCAAGAGGTGAAAAGTGACAAAAACGCTTCAGGCCACCGCTGGGTGGTCCGGGAAAACAAGAAAACCGAACCGCGGTGGCCTGACGCTCTGTCTCGACATCAGGTTTGACACGCGGGAGCCCGTTCCGTTCAGATTTTTTTTAAAACCACGCCGACCGGACAGTGGTCGCTGCCCATCACATGGTCGTGGATAAAGGCCTCCGCAATCCGCGGAAGCAACGTCCGGGAAACGCACAGGTAGTCGATACGCCATCCGATATTTCGCTCGCGCGCGCCGTTCTGGTAACTCCACCACGTGTAGCTCCGGCCATCGGGCTGTAGATGCCGGTAGGTGTCGACAAATCCCCTGGACAGGATGTGGTCGAAGGCCTCGCGCTCCTCGATGGTGAAACCCGCGTTGCGGAGATTGTCCTTCGGGCGGGCCAAATCGATTTCCCGGTGCGCCACATTCATGTCACCACAGAAAACCACGGGTTTTGTGCGCTGGAGATGGTCGAGAAAATCCGCGAATGCCGGCGTCCAGCTCCGCGTGCGGTAATCAAGGCGCGCCAGATCCCGCTTGGAGTTCGGAGTGTAAACATTGAGCAGGAAAAAATCCTCGAACTCCAGTGTGATCACCCGACCTTCGGTGTCGTGCTCATCGATGCCGATGCCTTTGGACACGGAGAGGGGGGAAACACGCGTGAGAACGGCCGTGCCGGAGTAGCCCGGGCGCTCGGCGGGGTTCCAATGGATCTCGTAGCCCTCAAATGTGTCCGGCACCTGCTCGGGCCGGGCCTTGACCTCTTGCAGGCAGATCACATCGGGATTTGCTGTTGCAAGGTATTCCCGGAATCCTTTGCCAAGAACAGAGCGGATACCGTTGACGTTCCACGAAACCAGTTTCATCGCGCCAGCAAACTACCCCCGGGGCCGGGAATCGAGAGTGAACTTCGCGCCGTGAAGCCTCTTCAGCGCGCGGGCATGGTGGAAGAGATACTGTTGCACGTAGCCGGCGGATGGGCCCAGACGGCGGCGGGCGTAGCGGGCGAGCTGCGAGGCCGTTCCAGGCCGGCCAGCCCGCATCACCAGAAGAAGGCGATGAATCCACGTGTCGATCGGGACGCTGTCCAGTCGGCCATAGGCAAAAAGCAGAATGCAATTGGCAACCTTCACCCCGATGCCGGGCAGTGTGGTCAGAACCTTGCGAAGGGCCGGGGTGCGCAACCGGGAGATTTTTTCAAGATTGACGGCACCACTATCCAGCAAGCGCGCGGTGGCCAGCAGGTTCCCGGCGCGATAGCCGAGTCCGCAGGCTCTCAAGTCCTGCTCGCCGGCCAGAGCAAGGGAGCTGAAGGAAGGGTAGGCTGGAACGCATGCTCCATCCGGCATCCAGCCGAACCGGTGGCGGATTGCAAGCGACATCCCCCGGATGTGTGAGACTTGCTTCATCGAGCTTGTGATGAATGTGGCCATGCACTCCCAGAGTGGTTGGCGGATGATGCGAAGATTTCCGCAGTATTCCAGGGCGGCACGGCTGAGCGGTTCGTCCGGGAAATTTTTGTGAATGGACTCCAAATCGTGGTCCAGGGCGAAGAAGCGGGCGATGGAATCCGGAGAGCCCTGCTCAACCGCCAAATGGCCGTCGACCTCGCGAACGCGGGCTGGCATGGCATCCGCCAGGCCCGCCCAGGATCCATCCGGTTGACGGTCCCAATGGAACACCTGACCGCTCTCCAGGGTGTGCTGCAGATGAATCGCGCCCGGGAGGATCACTGCGGAAAAAACGTCCGGAGTTTCTCGGAAAACAGGACCAACTGGGCGAACGATTCGGCCCCCATCTTGGACATGACGCGGCTCCGGTGGACTTTGACGGTTTGCTCGACGATCCCGAGGTCCGATGCGATTTGTTTGTTGGGCAAGCCTTGCACCGCCAAGCGGAGAACATCGCGTTCCCGGGCTGTGAGGCGATCGTGCTTGTCGCGCAGGAGCGTGACCGAGGCGCGCTCTGCCACGCGGGCTTCGGATTTTTCAAGCGCTTGGCGAATGACGCTCAAAAGTTCACTGTCCTTGACCGGCTTGGTTAGAAAATCCACCGCTCCCGCCTTGATCGCGCGCACGCTCATGGGAATGTCGCCCTTGCCGGTGATGAAAACAATGGAGAGGTCGCACCCTTCCGCATTCAGGCGGGACTGCAATTCCAAGCCAGTCATTCCCGGCATTGCCTCGTCGAGAACGAGGCACCCGCACCCGGTCGGCCTCGGGTGCTCGAGAAAACGGGTGGCGCTCACGAACGAAGCCACATCAAACCCCTCGGCTTTCAACAGACGCGTGAGGGCTTTCAGAAGGGCGGGCTCGTCGTCCACAAGATAGATTTTCGGGGAGGCACTCATAGGCTTTCAGGATTCAGAGGCAGCGTGAAATGGAAGGTGGCTCCACGGGTGCGGTTGCGATCGGCCCACAACCGGCCTCCGTGGGCCCGGACAATTGACTGGCAAATGGTAAGGCCCAGACCGAGGCCGCGGAGTTTGGTTGTTTGAAAGGCTTCAAAAACCGAATCCGTATCCTCGGGGAGTCCGCAACCGGTGTCCTTCACCGAAAATCGCACCACGGGTCCTTCCGTCACGCAGGAGATGGTCAACACCCGCTCGCGGCATTCTTGCATGGCCTCACAGGCGTTTTTGAAAAGATTGAGCAGGACCTGCTCGATGGGAATCCGGTCGGCGGGCAAAAGCGGCAGCCTCTTTGGCAGGCGGCGGACCACTTGGATCCCTGCGGCTTTTAGATCCGGCAGGCAAATCTTCAACGCCTGATCGATCAAGGCGGACGCCGCCACGGGTTCCAAAACGGGCACGCCCTGCTGCAGGATCGAGCGGAGGCGTTTGATGACATCCGCCGCCCGGATGTCGGCCGCCACGATATCGTCCAAAATCTCCTGTAATTCCCGCAAATCTGGATTCTCCCGTGCGAGAAGCCGCTGGGCCGCCTGGGCATTGCTCAAAATGATCGCCAAGGGCTGGTTGATCTCATGGGCCAGAGAGCTGGAAAGTTCACTGACCGAGGCCACGCGGGTGAGTTGCTCCATTTTCTGCCGCTGGTTGGCCGCCTCGCGCTCGTAGGCGCGCTTTGCGCTGATGTCGATACCGAGTCCGACGGCATGCGGAGACCCCTGCAATTCCAAGGCGGTCAATCGCAGAAGGTGCGGCGCCGTGGAGCCGTCCTTGCTGAGAACCTCGGCCTCGAATTCCGCACTGCCCTCTTCAAAGACCCTTGCGCATTGGGCGAGAAAAAGCGGTCGGTCGGCCTCGGAGAAAAACTCCGGCGATTTGCGGATCGAGGTCTCTTGGCGTGAAAGCCCGGTGGTTTTTTCATGCTGGCTGTTCCAGCGCACCATGTCGCCTTCCCGGGATTGAAGAAACAAGATGCCCGGAGCACCCTCCAGCACGGCGTCGGTGAGTTGGCGTTGGCGGCCGAGTTCGACCTCGCGGCTTTGCAGCGTCTCGGCAAGGCGTGCCGCGCGAAGCATGTCCTCGCTGAGTTCGATGCCCATGACGATGACGATGCCGAGAAAAAAGAGGCTGGCCACCAGCGGGGCATCCACCACGCCCCAGAGGACCAGCATCATCTGGAGTGAGAGGGCGAGCACAAAAAACACGGAGCTCAGTCCCACACGGAGGGCGCGGTTGGGGCTGTGTAGACGATAGCTTCGCAGGGTGGTGTCGACCAGATAGGCCGCCAGCAGGAGCAGGCTCAATTGACCAACGATGGTGAGGGGATTCGGTATGCCATCCACCACGCTGACCACCGATCCCAGGAATGGAATGCGCCGGATCTCCTCCAGCGAAGTGTAGTAAACCGCAGGGCTGACGATGAAATTCAGCACCAACCCGAGAGTGCGTGTGCCGATAACGGTCCACTCGAGCCAGGGCCGGCCGGCTTTCAAGGAAAAGTGGATGAAGACGACCAGGGCGATGGTCACCAGCCAGCGAAGGAAATTATAGAGTTGGAGGGCTGTTCCGTAATCCTCCAGCACGTTCAAGTGCATCATCCACAACTCACACCCCGCCATGCCGGCGGTTCCCGCCGCAAGGATGCAAAATGCCAGGCTGTCGAGCGCCGTCCGCCGTCGGATCCAGACGAACCCGTGAATGCCAGCCAGCGTCAGGGAGGCAGCCGCCGTCATCGACCAAATGAGCGTCACCCAGTTCACGACACAAGTGCCGGCGGGCGGCTTTTAACCACGCGTCTTGCCTCGCCGATCAAGAGGCTGCAGGCATCGGTGCACAGGAGCGGAATCCGGCCGTTTTCCAGAGCGGGGGATCGGAATGGAACCCCGTCCGGTATTGGCCAGAGGATTTGTCGCAGGCAACCCGGTTTGCAAAGGGTGTTCAGGATTTTTTCAGCTTCGAGATTCGTCGTCAGACCCGTGATCCGATACATCCCGGTTTGGCGGTCGAAAGTGCGCCGGAGCGGCGTGGCAAGCGGGTCTCCGCGCAGGAATCCGCGCCAGTTGGCGAGGGCAGCCGGGTAGAGGAGATCAATCGCGAGGCGGAGGTCACTGGAGGTCGACAATTTCAAAATCCAGCCCCGGCGTAGGTTGGGAGCTGTTTTCAAGGGACGGTGGTTTCCCTCGTCGTCGAGCAGCGCAATGCGCGATGCGTCATGAGGGTCGCTGAACACTTCCAGACCGGACTGCCCTCGATCGCCGGCATGGCACAGATGGAATCGGTCGCCCGAAAACGCGAACTCCACTTGTCCGATCCGCGAGAAGCCTTCATGCAAAGCGGCGTCGAAGAAGTCCGCCAACGTCGAGCGGGCCGCCTCGCGGAGGGAATCATGGGCGTTTGCCATAAATCCAGATTTTCAAACCGGCCCTTCAGTGACGAGTTTTTTTGCCGACTCCAACGTATCGATCTCGGTGGCGGATTTGTCGCGGCGGATGCGAACGATGCGCGGAAACCGGAGTGCGAGACCCGAATCGTGGCGGCGGCTTGGGCGAATCGCGTCAAATGCGATTTCCAGAACCACGCGGGGTTCCACGAGGATCTTGTTGCCGGATTTTGAAAGCGCCGAAGCAAGGAATTCATCGGTGAGCGAGGCGATCTCCCGGTCAGTGAGGCCGGTGTAGGCCTTGCCAAGCGTGGCCAAACCGCCCGTATGCTGATCGCGCAAGGCGAATGTGTAATCGCTCAAAACGGCCCGGCGCTTTCCGTGGCCATACTCGGCAGCAATCACCACGACATCAAGGGTGGCCAGGCGTTTCTTGAGTTTGATCCAGGCGGGTCCCCGTCGCCCCGGCGTGTAGGCGGAAAAAGGATCTTTGGCGATGAGGCCTTCGTGTCCTGATTTGCGAACGGCATCGAATCGGATGTCGATCTCCCCGGCGTTCGCTGCCTCGAGGCGGGGTGCTGTCTGAAATCCCGCTGGCCAGGCGATCGTCTCGAGGCGGGCCCGGCGCTCGCCCAGAGGCGCTTTGAGAAGATTCTCATCATCCAGAAGCAGCAGATCAAACGCCTGGAAAACCACTGGAATCTCACCACCCAGGAACAAATCCGCCTCGATCCGTCCAAGGCGCCTCTGCAGGTCCTGAAAGGGCAGGGGGCGGCCATCCCGCCACGCCAGAATTTCGCCGTCGAGGATCATGGTTCGTCCCAGACGGGGTGCGGCCAATTCCGGAAATGACGGGGTGATACATTTTTGGTCACGGGTGAAGATCTCTGTCCTCCGCCCGTCGGAATGCACTTGGGCACGGATACCGTCGAACTTGGGTTCGAGCCAGACGGTCTCGAGGTGGGCAAATCGCCTCCACACCGACGTCGCATCGGGTTCGGGCGAAGCCAACATGCATTTGACGGGATGGAAAATCGCCGTTTTGCACTCGTGCAAGCGTTGATCCCGCGCCATGCAGGCCACAGCACCAAGATGCCCTTGAAGCATGTTGGCTTCCCGAATTTCCTCCAGTGGGACGCCGAAAGCCTCCGCCAAGGCTTCTTCGAGCAAGCCTTCTTTCAAACCGATGCGGAGGTCCCCGGAGAGGATTTTCACAAGGTGGCTTGCGCAAGCCGGGTGTGAGGCCCGGAAAAAAGCCTCCAGAAGTCCGCTCTTGGCCAATCCCCCTCTGGCCGCGCGAAGGTCCCGCAGGAGCGTTCCGACCTGTTCCATCGAGGGATTGCCACTGGCGGGTTGGGCTTCCATCACCATCCGGGCCGTGCGGCCGAGATCATTGAGGCTCCGCACGATAGCCTTGAAATCGCTGGTCCCAAGTCCGGATGCCCGCTTCAAGGCCATCGATACAACGGCCCGTCCCGCCTGATGCGGAGCGCCGTCAGAGGCTGGAAACGCCCGTCCGGAAAGCCAGACGGCGGCGAGTTCGAGTTCGGAATCCCGGAGTGATTTGAAAAATGCGGCCAGAACGGCTGTCTTGGCTTTTTTCCCGGTGAGTCCGGCAATGGTGTCACAAGTGTTGCAAAATCCGAGAAACCCATCGGCTTCCAGCGGGGCGGAGGTTTCGAGGGGAGGCACAACCCGCGTTCGGTCCGGCAACCGTAGCCCGAAATCGAGCTGGTTGGGTCCTGTCAAGGCCCAGGCTTCGATCCCTCGGCTCCGCAAGTCCGCGGCAAACTCGGCGGCGAATCCGTGGACTGTCAGAACCCTTTTCGGAGCCACCCTCTCGACATGGCGCAGGAGGTCGTCGTATCCCGCATGGTCGGAAAGCGCAAAAGCGGCGTCGCATCGCATGCGGTGAACGGCTCCGGCATCCATCGCCCAGCCGGTGACCGCCGCCACACGGCGCCTCGGGATGGATGCCATGGCCTTGCCTCCAGCCGCGCCGGGGGGGCAGATGAGAACATGGCCGCCCGCCGCGCGCGGATCCCATGCTGTGGTCTCGGGAAACGCGATGCCTGCTTCACGATAAAACGGCACCAACCTCGCAATGGAGGGGTGAAGCATCACGCGAAATCCGGCCCCTTCGAGACCCGCCAGGATTTCCTGCGCCTTGCCGAGTGAATATCCAAGCAGGACCGGGTTTTCCCCGTCCTCCAGTGTCTCGGTGCAAAATTTGAGAATGCCTGCAAAAACCTCCTCGAAGGGTGGAAACACGTAGCGCGGCAGGCCGTAGGTCGTTTCCATGACCAGGGTCCCGGCATGGACCGCCCCGGCGGTCTCCGCGCTGATGCCCTGCCGGAGTTTGAAGTCGCCCGTATACAGAAGCGTGCCCCCGTCTGTTTCGATCCAGGCCTGTGCGGATCCGAGAACATGACCCGCCGGAACCAGGCGGATGCGGAACGCTCCGAAATCCCGCAACTCGTCGAACGGGAGCGGAACCGCATCGCCACACGGAGCTCCCATGCGGGCCTCCATGAAACGCAGGGTCAGTGGCGTGGCGATCGTTCGCTCATGGCGGCCGGTGTGATCGCTGTGGGCGTGCGACACAAATGCCAGCGGCTTCGAATGGCGGGGATCCAGCCAAAGCCCTGCTGCGGGAAGATGCAGCGCTCCGTCGTGGCGGACGTCGACCATCTTTTCAGGAGGCGATCGGGTGGGGTGCCAGGCGCAGGCCAAGCCAAGTCGCCAGAAGACAAAAGGCCACGGTCGCGAAAACATGCCCGAAGGCATCGAAAAAGCGACCTTCGTTCAACAGGTGCACGGTTTGCAACGAGAAGGAGGAGAATGTGGTGTAGCCCCCGAGAACTCCGACCAGCAGCGCGTCGCGAAGCACTGGATGGGCGGGCAGGACGCCGGCCGGAGCCGTGAGTCCGCTCAAGAAGCCGATCAAAAAGCAACCGCTCACGTTCACAAAAATCGTGCCCCAGGGCAGGTGATGACCGGTTTTGGCCTCGAGCCAATGGGAAATGATGGCGCGGGCTGCCACACCGGCGGCGCCGCCGGCCATCAGGGCGATGTGGCTCCATTTCATGGACTCAGGATCAGAACCGCCGCAGGTGGGTGTCACGCAAAAACCGGGCGTCGTCGCGTTCCGGGTAATCCAGCGTGAAATGCAGCCCCCGGCTTTCCTTTCGGCCCAAGGCGCAATCGACCACGAGCGAGGCGACGGTCACCAGATTGCGAAGTTCGAGCAGGTCGGTCGAAACCTTGAAATTCCAATAAAACTCCTGCACCTCGGCGTGCAGGTTGCGCAGGCGGGTGGCGGCCCGTTGAAGGCGCTTGTCGGTCCGCACGATGCCGACGTAGTCCCACATCAGGCGGCGGACCTCCTCCCAGTTGTGCGAGATCACCACCATTTCATCGACATCCTGCACGCTGCCGGCGCGCCACTCGGGAAGATCGACGGCCACCGGTTCCCGCTGTTTGCGGGTGGCTTTTTCGAACGCCCGGTGGGCCATCACCACCCCTTCAAGAAGCGAGTTGCTGGCCAGGCGGTTCGCCCCGTGCAAGCCGGTCGAGGCCACCTCGCCGATGGCGTAAAGACCGCGGATCGACGTTTCGCCATGCAAATCGGTTTTGACTCCCCCGCACTGGTAATGCGCGGCGGGCACCACGGGGATCGGTTCTTGCGTCATGTCCAAGCCTGCTTTCAAGCACGTCTCATGAATCGTCGGAAACCGCGAGCGGACGAAGTCGGCCGGTTTGGCGCTGATATCGAGGTAGACGCATTTTGCGCCGCTGCGTTTCATTTCGGCGTCAATTGCGCGGGCCACGATATCACGCGGGGCGAGTTCCTTGAGGGGGTGCGTCTTGTCCATGAAGCGCCGGCCTTTTTCGTTGATCAACACCGCCCCCTCGCCGCGCAGGGCCTCGGAGACGAGAAACGACTTGATCGAGGGATGGTAGAGACACGTTGGGTGGAATTGGATGAATTCCATGTTTTCGATCACCGCTCCCGCGCGCCAGGCCATGGCCACGCCGTCGCCGGTGGCGATGTCCGGATTGGTGGTGTAAAGGTAGATTTTACCGCATCCACCGGTCGCCAGAATCGTGGTGTCGCTGCGCAGCGTTTCCACCACCCCTTTTTTTTCATCCAGCACGTAAACTCCCACGCAGCTGTTTTCGATGGCGAATCCGAGCTTCCCGGTGGTGATGAAATCCACAGCCATGTGGTGGTCCATGACCTCGATGCGCGGGTGGGAGGCGATTTGCGCGAGGAGGGTGTTTTCGATTTCCCGCCCGGTGGAATCCTGAAAATGGAGAATCCGGCGTTTCGAGTGGCCGCCTTCGCGGGTCAAGTCGAGTTCCTCGGCCCCGTTGCGGTCGGTCCGGCGGTCGAAATGAACCCCCATGTCGATCAACTCGGCAATGCGGTCCGGTCCCTCGGTGACGATGGTGCGAACGGCCTCTTCGCGGCAGAGGCCCGCGCCGGCCTCAAGGGTGTCGCGGATGTGCAGGCCGAAGGAATCCTCGCCGCTCATCACACAGGCCACGCCCCCTTGGGCCCACGCGGTGTTCGAGTCGGCCAGCCGGCGTTTGGTGATCAAGGCCACCCGGCCCTTGGCGGCGGCTTTGAGCGCATACGACAGGCCGGCAATCCCGCTTCCCAGAACGATGTGGTCGAAAAATCTCACCGGATGGCTGGGAGGGGAATGTTGTCGATCAGGCGGGCCTTGCCAAGTCGCACGGCCACGACAAGACGGCCCTCGGACCTGCGGGAGGCTAGGGGTTCCAGCGAGGCGGCGTCCACCGCTTTCACATAATCGATGGTCGCACCGGGAATTTCCTCGATCAAACGGCGGCACAGGGTTGCGGCGGCATCCGGCGATTTTTTTGTGGCACCCGCCTTCATGGCGGCATGGATGCGCGGAGCCAAGGCACGTTCGCCGGAGGTCAGATAGGCATTGCGCGAACTGGCTGCCAGTCCATCCGGTTCGCGCACAGTGGACACTCCGATGATATCGACCGGAAAATGCAAGTCCCGTGTCATGCGGCGGAGAATGGCCAATTGCTGCCAGTCCTTCTCGCCGAAGAGGGCGGCATGCGGTTGAACAATCAAAAACAGCATTCCCACCACTGTGCAAACGCCTTCAAAGTGACCCGGACGAAACGGACCGCAGAGATGCTCCCCGAGCGCGCTCTCGCGAATCCGCACACTGGCATCGCGCGCATACAAGGCTCCAACCGAGGGAGCGAAGACCGCATCCACTCCACACCGGCGGCATGCAGCCAAATCCGCCCCCATCGGCCGGGGGTAGGCTTCAAAATCCTCTCCGGCACCAAACTGGGTGGGGTTCACAAAAATCGAGGCCACTACGGATCCCTGCTTGCCGGCACAACGCCTGGCCTTGCGGAGCAACATCTCGTGCCCGTGGTGCAAAGCCCCCATCGTCGGAACCAGAACCACTTTCCCGCCGCACGAGGAACGCCACTTCCTGTAGCTTGCGGGAGATTTGAAAAGTTTCATCCGGGGAGGACGAAATGAATTGCCGCGGTTAGGGTTGTGCGGGCTCGGAAGGTGGCGCAGCCGGGGCTGGAGCCTCAACGGGCGTTTCGGAAGGTGTGATTGTCTCTGTCACGGTTTCCTCAACAACCATGGCTTCGGCCGCAGCAGGAGCAGCCGGCTCTTCCGAGGAAATCTCCGGAGTCGCAACGGGAGTGGGTTGGACAGACTCGGGGGTGGCAACTGGAGCGGGAGTGCTTTCGATGACCGGCTCGGGAGCAGGGGTGGAGGCCGGGACCACGGGCGCCGGTGCGGAAAGAAGTTCCTTTTGCACGGCGGTCTCGCGTGTGGACATCTTGGCCGTCAAGATTGACAGCAGCAGGGTGATCACGAAAAACGCGATTCCCATCCACGTGGTAAAGCGGGTCAAAACCTGAGTCGTTTGCGAACCAAAAACATTGTCGGTAATCCCTCCGCCAAAGGCCGAACCCAATCCTTCGCTTCGGGGCCTTTGCATCAAAACAACGAGGACAAGCAAGGCACACACGAGAATGTGCAGCGTGATGAGAACAGGCATCAAGATAGACATGGCAAGCCTGCAAGCTTAGCGGGAAGGATTCGGATCAGGCGAGTTCTTTTTGCTTCGAAACATGAACCCCGCATTGACTCCAATGAAAAGACACCAAGGGTGCTTTTGGCGTCAGCGGAAAATTTGAGACAACGCGGACGCGCCTTAGCCTTCCGGCAGTGTTTCGTCCTCCTCCTTGTCGCTGACAACGGGGGCGATGCCTTGGAGGACTTCGCCCGGGCGGAGGTCGATGAGCTTCACGCCTTGGGTGTTGCGGCCGGTTTCGCGGATTTCCTTGATGCGGGTGCGGACCATTTTGCCCTTGTTCGTGATGAGCATGAGTTCGTCCTCCTCGCGGACCGTGAGGGCTCCCGCGACTCCGCCGGTGCGACCGGTGGTCTTCATCGTAATGATGCCTTTGCCGCCGCGACCTTGAAGGCGGTATTCCTCGAAGCTGGTGCGTTTGCCAAGGCCGTTTTCCCCGGCAACTAGGAGTTGGCAGTCCTTGTTCACGATCGCGGCGCCGACGATGTAATCGCCCTTGTCGGGACGGATGCCCCAGACGCCGATGGTGTCGCGGGCCTGGTCTTTGACCTCCTCTTCGCTGAAGCGGATGCTCATGCCCTCGTGGGTGATCAGAACGATTTCGTCGTGGCCGGAGGTGAGTTTGCAATCGATCAGGCGGTCGTCCTCCTCGACGCGAATGGCGATGATGCCGCCCTTGCGGATATTTTTGAAATCGTTGAGGTTGGTCTTTTTGACAATCCCGCTGCGTGTGGCGAAGAGGATGTGGAGATTTTCATTCCAGGTTTCCTCGGGGGTTTTCTGGCCTTGGATGCGAATGGTGGCGGCGATTTTCTCGTCCTGCTTGAGTTCAAGAAGATTGGCGATCGAGCGGCCCTTGCTGGCACGGGAGCCCTCGGGAATTTCATACACGCGCTCCACGTAGCAGCGGCCCGCCGTGGTGAAAAACATGAGGTAGTCGTGCGTGGTGGCGGTGAAGAGATACTCGACGAAGTCGCTGTCCTCCTCTTTCTCGGCTTCGCGGGCGGTCATGCCGATGACCCCCTTGCCGCCGCGGCGCTGGGCGCGAAAGGCGCTCACAAGCGTGCGTTTGATAAAGCCGTTGTGGGTGAGCGTGACGATGACCCCCTCGTTGGCGATGAGGTCCTCGATGGCGAGTTCGCCTTCTTCGGGCACGATCTGGGTGCGGCGCGGAGTGGCGTATTTTTTTTGGATTTCGCGCAGTTCGTTTTTGATGATCGTGAGAACGCGCTTTTCCTTCGCGAGGATGTCCATGAGGTCCTTGATTTTTTCGATCAAGGCGTCGTATTCGGCTTTGATGCTGTCGCGTTCGAGTCCGGTGAGTTGATACAGGCGGAGATCGAGGATGTGGCCGACTTGTTTGTCGGTGAATTTGTATTTTCCATCGGCGATGCGGGCTTCGCTTCGGATGAGGATGCCGATTTGCTCCACTGCCTTGCGGGTCCAGGAGAGGGCGAGCAGCTTTTCCTTGGCTTCGTCGCGGTCCTTCGAGTCGCGGATGATTTTGATGAAGTCGTCGAGGTTTGCGAGGGCGATGAGATAGCCTTCGAGCTTTTCGCAATCGACCTCGGCTTCGTTGAGAAGAAAGCGGGTGCGGCGGAGAATGACCTCGCGGCGATGCTCGATGTAGCAGGTGATCGCCTCCTTGAGGGAGAGAAGCTTCGGCTTGCCGCGGTCGATGGCCAGCATGTTGGTGCTGAACGAAGATTCCAGCGCGGTGTGCTTGTAAAGATTGTTGATGATGACCTTCGGGTTGCCGTCGCGCTTGAGTTCGATGACCACGCGGGTGTCCTCTGCCGACTCGTCGCGCACATCGCTGATGCCGGTGAGGATTTTTTCCGTGACGAGTTCGGCAATGCGTTTCACCAACTCGGCGCGGTTGACGTTGAAGGGGATTTCGGTCACGACGATCGACTCGCGTCCGCCCTTGCCCTCCTCGACGCCGATGCGTCCCCGCACGCGCACCGAACCTCGTCCCGTCTGGAAATAGGAGCGAATGCCTCCGCTGCCTTGGATAAGACAGCCGGTCGGGAAATCGGGGCCCTTCACGTGCGTCATGAGGCCATCGATCGTGATATCGGGGTCGTCGATCTGGGCACAGATCGCGTCGATGCATTCCCCGAGGTTGTGGGGCGGCATGTTGGTCGCCATACCCACCGCGATGCCGGTGCCGCCATTGACGAGGAGGTTCGGAAAGGCCGCCGGGAAAACAGTTGGTTCCTCGCTTTTCTCGTCGTAGGTCGCCACAAAATCGACCGTTCCGAGATTCATATCCGTCATCAGCGAAGCTCCGAGATGGTCGAGGCGGGCCTCGGTGTAACGCATGGACGCCGGCGGGTCGCCATCGACGGAACCGAAGTTTCCTTGGCTTTGGACAAGGGTGTCGCGCATCGCCCATGGCTGGGCCATGTGAACGAGAGTCGGGTAAATCGCCTGGTCACCGTGGGGGTGGTAGTTACCCATGGTTTCACCCACGATTTTGGCGCATTTCACGAAGGCGCGGGTCGGGAGCACGCCGAGGGTCTGCATTGCGTAGAGAATGCGCCGCTGGGAGGGCTTGAGACCGTCACGGGCATCCGGCAAAGCGCGGGAGACGATGACCGACATCGAGTAGTCGAGGAAGGATTTCGACATCTCGTTGGCGACGTTCACGAGTTCGACTTTTTCGTTTTGGGTATACATGGGTGACGGGCGGTTGGGTTAGGAAAGAAGGGTTTCGGGGAAGACGGGCAGGCCGGTTTTTTGGGTGGCCGACCGCGGTTTCTTGCAAAAATGGCGTTGTTTGGTCCTCGATTCCGTCGAAGTCATGAACGGTCTTTTTTGTGACCTCACGGAGTCGCGAAGGTCAAATGTCGAGGCGGGCGTTGAGGGCATTGTCTTCGATGAACTGGCGGCGGGGTTCGACGATGTCGCCCATGAGGATGGTGAACATTTTATCGGCGTCGAGGGCGTTTTCCTCGTTGAGATCCACCTTGAGAAGGCGGCGCTTTTCCGGGTTCATGGTGGTTTCGAAAAGCTGTTTCGGGTTCATTTCCCCGAGGCCTTTGAAGCGTTGGATGGTGAGGCCGCGTTTGCCGATTTCGATGATGCGGGAGAGGATCTCGGGAATCGAGAAGACCGGCTGGGAAAGAGCCTTTTCGCCGTCGCCCTCAATCAACTCGAAGAGAGGTTGGTCGTGGTTGGAGAAGTGCTCCACCTTGAGGCCTTTTTTGGCGAGGTCCTCGATGAGTTTTTGAACCGGTTGCGACTCGTGAAGTTCCACCAGGCGGGCACGGCGGCGGATGGCAGGCTCGGATTTCTTGGCGGCCGGTTTTTCCTCGACCTGGAGTTCGAAGGCCGCTTCGGCGGGTTCGTGGTCGAAGAGGTTGAGGTCGGTGTTTTCTTTGGCGAATTCGCGCACTTCATTTTCGCCGGGGAAGTAAGTGACCCATTCCTCGTTGCCCTCGCGAACCTTGAGAAGGTAGTTCGGGAGAGCGCCGGTTTTCGGGTTCCGTTCACCCAGATAGGTTTCGAAATCGCCGCCGTGGCGGACGATGGAATCGCTGTAGCGGGAGAGTTTCTGGAGGAGGTCCAGCATCTCGCGGAGTTGGGCCGGAGTGAAGGTCTTGCCGTCGGCGAGGTTTTTGAGCTTCACCTCCTCGGCGCCGAGGGAAATAAGGATTTTGTTGAGCTGGGCGTCATCGTCCACGTATTCCTCGCGCTTTTTGCGTTTGATGAGGTAAAGCGGCGGGCAGGCGATATAGATTTTGCCCTGCTTCACGAGTTCCGGCATTTGGCGGTAGAAAAACGTGAGCAGGAGCGTGCGAATGTGCGAACCGTCCACGTCGGCATCCGTCATAATGATAATACGGCCGTAGCGGAGGCGTTCGATGTTGAATGATCCCTCCTGGTCGCCGGTGCCGATGCCGGTGCCGATCGCCGTGATGAGCGTTTGGACCTCGGTGTTTTGAAGCACCTTGTCGAGACGGGCTTTTTCGACGTTGATGATTTTTCCCTTGATCGGGAGGATCGCCTGGTAGCGGCGGTCCCGGCCCTGTTTGGCGGAGCCGCCGGCCGAGTCGCCCTCCACCACGTAGAGTTCGGTGAGATTCGGGTCGCGCTCCGAGCAGTCGGCCAACTTGCCCGGGAGGCCGCCGCCGGTGAGAGCCCCCTTGCGGACGGTTTCGCGCGCCTTGCGGGCCGCCTCGCGGGCACGGGCGGCGGTCAGGCCCTTTTCCACGATGCGCTTGGCAACGGCGGGGTTCGCATCGAAAAACGTCATCAGGTTTTCGTAGGTGATCGAGCTGACAATTCCCTCGACCTCGGGGGTGACTAGTTTGACCTTGGTTTGCGACTCAAATCCCGGGTTGGGGTGTTTGATGGCCAACACGCAGATGAGACCCTCGCGGACGTCGTCGCCGCTGATCGAGGGATCCTTCTCTTTCACCAGGTTGTTGGCCTTGGCGTATTGATTGATCGTGCGGGTGAGGGCGGTGCGGAAGCCCGTTGAATGGGTGCCCCCGTCGGGGTTCGGAATTGCGTTGGTAAAACAAAGGATCTGGTCGTTGTAGCTGTCGTTGTATTGGAGGACGACGTCGACGAACATGTCGTCGCGAATTTCGGTTTGGTCCTTGTTTTTGAATGAAACTTCGCGCTTGCCGCCGATCACGATCGGCTTCGGATGCAGGAGTTGCTTGTTTTCGCCGAGTTGGCGCACGAATTCCTCAATGCCCAATTTGTAATACCAGCGTTCCGCCCGCACCTGCTCGCCACGCTCGTCGGTAAGGGTGATTTCCAGGCCGGGATTGAGAAAGGCGAGTTCGCGCAAGCGCGCGGCGAGTTTCGCAAATTGGAAATCTGTGGTGATCGTAAAAATCGTGGGATCCGGCAGGAAGGTGATGAGTGTGCCGGTTTGCTTTTTGTTTTTGACTTCGCCGATGACCGTCAATTTTTGCATGGTCACGCCGCGTTCGAACGCCATGTGGTAGACCCTGCCATCGCGGGTGACTTCGACTTTGAACCAATCGCTGAGCGCATTGACGCACTTCGCTCCCACGCCGTGCAGACCGCCGGAGTATTTGTAAGCCCCTTGGCCGAACTTGCCGCCCGCATGCAAATTCGTCAGAACGAGCTCAAGGGCTGGTATCTTGAATTTCGGGTGGATATCCACGGGAATACCGCGACCGTTGTCTTGGATCGAGCACGAGCCGTCCACGTGGATCGTGACATCGATCTTTGTGCAGAAACCGGCGAGATGTTCGTCGATCGAGTTGTCGAGAACCTCGAAGACGCAATGGTGCAAACCGCGTTCGTCCGTCGGCCCGATATACATCCCGGGACGCTGACGGACGCCCGCCAAGCCCTCCAGTTTGTCAATTTTTGAAGCGTCGTATTTTTCGCCCTCGGGGGCGGATTCGGAGTCAAGATCGTCGGGCATGGAAAGTTGTCGGTTGCGAGCGTTTCAACCATGGGTATTTTCGCGGGAGGCGACAAGATTTTTCTCGTCAGTGCCACAGCCTATTGGGATAGAGGCAAGGCTACTCCACAACATGTTGAATGTGCCCGCTTCGATTGCCAAATTCGCTTCCGGGATAGTCCCGTGGGTTTGGCTTGGACTGGTGGCGTGTATTTTCTTTGCAGCAGCTACTTGGAAACGTGACACCTGCTTTCGTGATGGAGCAGTTTATTTTACGGATGGAGACTGCTACGCGCGCATGAACCGGGTGCGGGAGCTGGATCGGGCTGGATGGAAGCCGGTCTTGTATCACGCGTGGGAAAACCACCCGTCCGGAGTGTGGACGCATACGACCATGCCGATGGACGCCGGTATTTTTCTGTTGGCACGGTTTTTTCGCGGACCGGAGGCATTGAGTTTCGCCGGGGCCTGGGTATCGCCGATACTGGGACTTTTCCTGATCGGGTTGCTGGGCGCCTGGCTGATCCGGGGACGTCAGCCGGGTTGGTATGTGGCTCTCTTGTTGGCGGCGGTTTCACCGGTTTGGGCGCATGGATTTGCGGTCGGGCGCCCGGACCACCAGAGTTTGTTGCTGCTCATGGCGGGGGCCGCCGGGATCGCCCAGGTGGAAGCCTTGCGGCGGCGGAGCGCCTGCTGGCATGGCATGGCGGGCTTGCTGTGGGCATTGGCGTGCTGGGTGTCGCTTTTCGAGCCGCTCATCCTATGCGCAGCCACGGGAGTGTTTCTGCTCATGCGGGCGCTGGGGAGCCGCATGGCGGGGGATTGGAAAAATGCGGGGGTCGAAGCGCTCGTTTTCGGCACGGTCTTTGCCATGTGGTTCTTCGTTGACGGGCGGTGGCCGGCAGCTTTTCCAGACGGATTCGATCTTTGGGCGCGAACCATCGGGGAATTGCAGCCGGCGGGCATGGCCGGGTTGACGGCGTGGGCGGGATGGTTTGCGCTGTTCGTGCCCGCAGGTGCGTGGTGGAGTGTGCGGCGGGGTGGCGGGGTGGTCCCGGCCTATCTGGCGTTGATGGCCACCGGCTTGGGCATGGCGGCGTTTTTGCAAGCGCGATGGGGATACTTTTTCGTCTTGGCCGTTGTCATGGCGACGCCATTCGCGGGGGTCCTTTTCCGAAATCGGCTGGTGGCGCTGGTGGTGGTGGTCGCTGGTTTCTGGCCGATTGCGGCGGAGTGGGAGCGGATGCTCTATCCCCCGGTTGAGGCCCAGCGAGGGCGGGCGGAAAATGTGGCCGAGGCGAGAGAGGTCCGGCAAGCGGCTCTGGAACTGGCCAAGCGACCTGCGGGGGCGGTGGCGGCCCCCTGGTGGGTTTGTCCGGCTATTACGTGGTGGAGCGGCTTTCCTTGCACCGCGGGAACCTCGCATCAAAGCCTTCCCGGAACACGCGCGACGATGGCGTTTTTTTTGGAGGATGATCGAATGGGTGAGCGGGAGTTTCTGGAATCGCGCGGTGCAAGGTATGTCCTGGCGTGCGATCCGGCCCGGGTGGTTGGAAATGCGGAGGAGATACTGGGGGTTCAAGCAACCCGGGACGCACTGGCCTGGCGGCTTTTCAAAGACGGGAGCGGACTTTCCCCGATCGCGGTCGGTGAGTGGGTGAGGACCTTCGAGGTCCCGGGGGGAAGCGCGCAGCCGTCTAGCGGGATGTGATTCCCGGTTCGGTGAGCTTTTTAATAACGGTGGTGAGATAAACCGCCTCGTGGTGAAGACCGCGGTATTTTGTGATCTCCCGCTTTTCGACAACCTGGAATCCAAAGCGCTCGAGAAGACGGGCCCCGCGCCGCGATTCGAAGGTCACGATTTGCCCGAAGACCTCCTTTTCGCCTTTCGAACGCAGGAAGTCGAAATACATGTCGGCCATTTTCTGGGTGTTTGAGATTCCCTGGGCCTCGGGGAGGACATTGAAATGAAAATGGGCCGTCCTGCGAGGAGCGGCGGGCACCTCCCGCCATGAGTTTTGAAGAATCCACTGCACAAACCGGCGGCTTGCCGCATTGTATCGGGGATAACGCCACAACCCCCGGGCGAAGAGGCTGATGTTGTGGAAAAACGAGTGGAGTTGCTGGCGGAAGGGACGTCTGGACCCCAGCAGATAGCCCTTTACCACGCCATTTTGCTCCAGCACAAACGCCGCCTCGGGCTCCACATCGGTGTAGTAGGAGGTCAGATAATCGGCGAACAACTCGCGGTCCTCGAAAACGGGGTCGATGGGCTTCCCCAAAAACCCGGTTTCGCAGCAGAGTCGCCGCACGGCCTCGCGGTCGCCCGGGGAGAATGGTCGAATATGAATGTCGGAGGATTTGCTCAACGGATGTGGCAATAAAAAAAGAGTGGCGTGGAAGACAACAAAAAAGGGCCGTTATCGCAACAACGGCCCTTTTCCAGTGAGAGGGAAGAGAGATTAGCGTTTCGAGAATTGGAAGCGCTTGCGGGCACCGGGTTGGCCGGGTTTCTTACGCTCTTTCATTCGAGGATCGCGGGTCAGGAGTCCTTCCTGCTTCAGCGGAGCGCGAAGGGCCTCATCCACCTCCAGAAGTGCGCGACTCAAAGCAAGCCGCATCGCTCCCGCCTGGCCGTTGATGCCCCCGCCGACCGCCTTGACAGTCACGTCGTAATTGTGAACGGCGTTCGCAATTTCCAGCGGGCGGAGAATTTGGTTTTGGAGCGAGAGACTGCCGAAGTAGTCGGTGAAGTCGCGTCCGTTGACTTTGATGGCGCCAGTGCCGGGGAGCATTTTCAGGCTGGCGACGGAAGTCTTGCGACGACCGGTGGCTTGGATCGGATGGGATGAACTCATGAGAGGATTCAGGCGGGTTGGGGATTTTGTGCCGTGTGTGGGTGTTCACTGCCGGCATAGACTTTAAGCTTGCCGTAGAGGGCGCGGCCGAGGCGGTTGTGCGGAATCATGCCGCGGACCGCCCGTTCGATCAGCAATTCCGGGCGGCGTTCGCGGCGCGCGCGGAAAGTTTCCGATTTGTGGCCGCCGACGAAGCCCGAAAAGCTCATGTAGGTCTTCGCGATTTCTTTTTTGCCGCCGATCGCGACTTTCGAGGCATTGAGCACCACCACGAAGTCCCCGGTGTCGACATGGGGAGTGAAGATCGTTTTGTTTTTTCCACGAAGCAGGTTGGCGGCCTTGACCGCAACGCGCCCGAGGGGCTGGCCGGCGGCGTCGATCACCCACCAGTTGCGCTTCACCTCTTCGGATTTGGCTGAGTATGTTTTCATCGGATTTGTCAAAAGGAGCCGAGCAGAATGATCCTCTGCCCGGCGGGTGTCAATTCCCGAATCGGGAAATCATTCTTCATCCACAAACTCGTCGTCGGCTGCGGATTTGGCCTTGGGAGAGTTCAGGGGAAGGCGACTGGCTGCGGAGAGCGAACCGGCCCGGTTTTTCTTGGGCGATTTGGACCCGGGGGCCGATGCTTGGAAGAAAAACTCCTCGTGCGAGCCGCCGGAGACTTTCATTTGAGTCTCGACCTTGCCTGTCACCATGGAGCGCAGGTCCGCCACCATTTCGTGAAGGAGCGAGGCTTGCGAACGGAGTTGCTCGGAGGCGCTGGCGCTCTCCTCGGCTGCTGCGGCGTTGCTTTGGGTAACAACGTCCAGCTGGTTGACCGAAGTGTTGATGAGCGTGACACCTTGGCTTTGCTCTTGGGATGCGAGCGAAATCTGTCCCACGATGTCATCCACTTCGCGCGCCTTGGAGACGATTGCGGTGAGTCCCTCCGCAACCTGCCGGCTGATTTCGCTTCCAGCCCGGCTTTTCACAATCGACTCCTCGATGATCTCGGCGGTTTCCTTCGCCGCATCCGCGCTGCGGCGGGCGAGGTTGCGCACCTCATCGGCCACGACGGCAAATCCAAGCCCCGCCTCACCGGCGCGGGCCGCTTCCACTGCGGCGTTGAGGGCGAGGATATTTGTTTGAAAGGCGATCTCGTCGATCGTGCGAATGATCTTTGCGATTTTGTCACCGGACTTGTGGATTTCGGACATCGCCGAAATCATGTTTTCCATGTCCGCGAGACCGCTCTCCGCCGCCACGCGGGCTTCATGGGAGAATGTCTTGGCTTGCTGGGCGTTTTCGGCGTTTCGCTTGGTGACTGTTGCGATTTCCTCCAATGAGGAACTTGTCTCTTCCAGCGAGGCTGCCTGCTCGCTGGCTCCCTCGGCCAGGCGCTGACTGGAGGACGAAACCTGGCCCGACGCCGCGGCGAGTTGCTGGGATCCATTTTCCAGATGGTCGGTTGTGGCATTCAGGCGCTTGTTCATTCGCATCACAATGCCAATGGAAAGAGCCAGAATGAGGCCAGCGGAGGGGATCGTCCAAGTGACCGCATTCAGCATGCCTTGGCGAACCGGATCGTCCACACGGCTTACAGGGACTGTCAGGATGTATGCCCCGCGCTTGTCGCCGGGTTTCCAGTTCTCCATTTGAAAGCCGAGGAGGTCCTTGCCGTCGCCCGTGGGGCTCTTGGCGGGATTGCCGTGGCAGGACATGCAACTTTCGGACATGACCACTGGCCGCGCGTAGGCGATCAGGCCGCTTTTGCGGTCCTCAACGAAAGCAAAAGGCTTCCCGTCCTTTTCAACAGCTTGGAGGAGTTGGCGGTCGAGGTCGGTTTGAGGTTCGTTTTCCTTGTTGCGGGGATTGTCGCGGATGATACGGAACTCGATGGGGGTTCCTTTGATCGCGGCGCGCACGGCATCCCATGCCGCCACTACGGGCACAGTCTGATAAAAAACCGTCTGTTTGTAATTTTCCTTGCCTTTGGCTTCGAGTTCCTGAGCAAGTTCAGCGTAGTTGAAAGCGCCGGCTTGGGCAAGTTGGCCGATCGAGTCGGTTGTGCTCTCCGCCTGCACGAGGATGGATCGCATCTCCTCCTCCACATCGTGCAGAACGATGTGTTGGGTGCGATTGTAGATCACCCAGAGCGAGACTCCGAGTGTCAGCAAAATTGCGAGGCCGACCGTCATCAGGATTTTTCCGCCAAGGGAGGAGAAGAAATGTTTCATACCACCTCGGGGCGTAACGAATCCGGGACGGGAAGAAAAGGGAAATTCCACAATTCCGCGACGCAGCCCGGCGTGACTGGAAATCGCGGTTGCCCTGCACCAGCGCGTCGACCAACCTGCAGGGATGAAGGCATCATTTGTTTCAATCTTCTTGTTCGCCGGGGCGTCTCTCCTCGTGGCCCAGTCCGAACCCTCGAAAAAAAGGCTGGTTTTTCCGGAAGCGGGAACAGCCCCCGCCCGCGCGGTGGCG
Source organism: Chthoniobacter flavus (assembly GCA_945883435.1). Taxonomy (GTDB): domain Bacteria; phylum Verrucomicrobiota; class Verrucomicrobiia; order Chthoniobacterales; family Terrimicrobiaceae; genus UBA967. The sequence goes on from CAMCXK010000002.1 coordinate 23,671, forward strand.
GGCCCGTCCGAGATTCTGAAACCATTCTTTGATTTGTTGAAAATGGATAAAATCAGCGAGGCTTACGAATCGCTCGGTAAAAGCTCGGTGATCGCCTCAAAGGCAGAAAATCTCCAGCAACTCGAGGCGCGCACACGCGATGCCATCGACAATTTCGGTCCGATCGCGGGATTCGAGCGGGTTGATTCCCTGGCGGTCGGAGAATCGCTTCTTCGCGAGACCTACCTTTCCTTGAATGCGGATCTGCCATTGAGGTGGCGGTTTTACTTTTACCGCGTGGACGGCCAGTGGCGTGTGGTGGACTTGCGTGTGGACGATGGAATCGTGGAATTGTTTGAGGAAGCGGCCCGTCAAAAGCGGAAGTAGGATTCCTGCCACGCGGACAAGCGGTTCACCGGGCTTTTCAAGCCCATCCCGTTCTGATTGGATATTCAGATGACGCGCAGTGCATCGATCGAACGTTCCACCTCGGAGACCCGCATCCGGCTGGAATTGAATCTGGACGGCGACGGAAGCAGCCGTATCGCAACCGGGATTGGATTTTTCGACCATATGCTGACCTTGTTCGCCAAGCATGGTTTGATGACCCTTGATCTGAAAGCCGAGGGCGACACGCATGTTGATTTCCATCACACGGTGGAAGACACGGGAATTGCGCTTGGCCAGGCACTTTCGAAGGCTCTGGGGGATAAATCCGGCATCCGGCGTTATGGCTTTGCATATGTTCCCATGGACGAGGCACTGGTAAGGGTGGTGCTTGATTTAAGCGGGCGGCCCTTTCTTGCCTACCATGCGCCGGCCGGGGTGGCTTCGATCGGAGGAAACTTCGAGTTCCAACTCGTGGAGGAGTTCCTGCGCGCGGTCAGCGTGCATGGCGGGATGAATTTGCATGTGGACATCCTTGCCGGGCGGGATGCCCACCACATGGCAGAAGGGGTTTTCAAGGCACTGGCACGGTCATTGGAACAGGCGGTTTCCGTTGATGCGCGGGTGAGGGGAGTTCCAAGCACCAAGGGATGCCTGTGAGTGCTGCCGCCCGGGTGGGATTGGTCGATTACGGTAGCGGCAACCTGCGAAGCGTTGCCAAAGCCCTCGAAGCAGCTGGAGCAGACGTGAGGGCCGTTACCGAGCGCTCCACGCTGTCCGGCCTGGACGCGATTGTCGTTCCCGGGCAGGGGGCTTTCCACCAATGCGCTGCGCACTTGCGGGCCTCCGGACTCTGGGATCCCGTGCGGGATTGGGTTGGCGGGGGGCGCCCCTACCTGGGCATTTGTCTCGGTTACCAACTTCTTTTCGAATCCAGCGAGGAATCCCCGGGCATTGCCGGTCTCGGGCTTCTGCTCGGGAGTGTTCGCCGGTTCAAGGCGGATGGTTTGAAAATCCCCCACATGGGCTGGGACACGCTCGACGAGACCTCCGGCCCCCTCCACCAAGGCCTCGGAGCGGGCACCGCGATGTATTTTGTCCACTCCTACCATCCGGTTCCCGAAGATCCCTCGGTGGTGAGCGCATGGTGCGATTACGGCGGGCGCTTCGCCGCCGCCATCTCCACCGGATCCCTGCATGCGGTTCAATACCATCCCGAGAAAAGCCAGGCTGCCGGCCTCGCGGTTCTCCGGAATTTTCTCTCAGTTTTATGATTCTACTGCCTGCCATCGACTTGATGAACGGCGAGGTTGTGCGCCTTCAGCGCGGTCTCGCGAGCCAAAAAACCGTCTATTCGAACGATCCTGTTGCGTTTGCAAAAAAGTGGGAGGATGCGGGCGCGGATTGGCTGCATCTGGTTGATTTGGATGCTGCATTCCACGGGGAGTCCCGAAACCTGGAGACGGTGGCCCGCATTTGTTCCGCGGTTCGGGTTCCCTGCGAACTGGGAGGCGGAATGCGCACCCGCGAGAGCATGGCCGCGGCATTCGATGCGGGTGTCTCCAGGGTCATTCTGGGCACCCGTGCCTGCCAATCCCCCGGGACATTGCGTGATTTCGCCTCGGAATTCGGTGGCGATCGCCTGGCTGTCGGTATCGATGCCAAAGACGGTCTGGTCGCTGTGAAAGGATGGACCGAAACCACCGATGTTCTGGCGGTCGATCTCGCACGGCAGGCGGTCGATGCCGGTATTCGCACCATCATTTCCACCGACATTGCCACGGACGGAATGCTGCAAGGCCCCAACTTCGCCGAGTTCGAAAAAATGCTCACCTCGTGCGACTGCCGACTCATCGCGAGCGGCGGCGTTTCCTGCGAAGAGGACGTGCGCCGCTTGAATCTGATCCCGGGTCTTCACGGGGTGATCATCGGCAAAGCTCTCTACGACGGTCGCATCACAGGCGACCTCCGCCGTCTTCTTGAAACGGTGTAGCCGCGCGACATTTACGAACAAAAACTTGTTTCCAACACACGAAGGGTTACGTTGGGTTCAATCCCGAATTGACAACCCTTAAAATGGCCACCCCGTCGATTGATGCCCCCTCGCGGATGGATGCCTCCCTGGCCGCTGGAGCGTTGCACGTGCCGCTTCCTGTGGGCCTTAAAATTTCCAAGGGATCGCTGCGGGAAAGGCTTCTCATGGCGGGGTTGCTGGTATTCGATTTTCTGTTGTGGCCGGGCATCTACATCGGCATCTCCGAGGGGATTGGCGATTTCAACCGCTATGGCACAGCGGAGGTTTTGATTCCCACGCTGGTCAGCATGTTCGCCCTCACACTGGTCGGGGGATACAATGCAAGGTCGGAAATGAGATCCCTGGCGTATTCCAGCGAGCATGTGATCGCCTGTTTTGCGGCCTTCCTGGTATCTGCCGTGGCGGTATATCTGGTCGCGTCTTTCGGTGGCGCTGTGGCCTCCAGCCGGGCGATTTTTGCGGGAACCTTTTTGGCCTTCGGTATTGTTTCGCTGCTTGTGCGACGGGCGATTCACGCCTCCGCCTTTGCTTCGCGCTCGAGCCGGCGCCTGCTGGTGATCAGCGACCGGGAGGGCGGCCGGAGATTCTACAAAAACTACCTTTTGAATGGACAGCCGCAGCGGCTGCATTTTTTTGCGGCGGGTGACGCGCAGATCGGGGAACCGGTCGATGGTGAGGATAGTCCCTGCTACGCGGCGTTGGCGGCCGAAGTGCTGCACGATTTGCAAAACCATGTGGACACCGAGCACGAGGCGATCGTCATCGCCGCTCCGCCCGATCAATTGAGTGGCGAGATCTTAAACTCACTGGTGGCGGTGCATTTTCAAGAACTGCCGGTCTACACGATGCATTCTTTTTTCGAGGCTTACTGGCAAAAGATGCCACCCGACCTTCTTAGCCGGACCTGGCCGTTGGATTCAGGGTTTCAACTGGTCCAGCACTCGGCTTTCGCCTCGCTCAAACGGGTTTTCGATATCGTGCTTTCGGGAATGACGCTTTTGCTGGCGGGGCCGCTGATGGCAATTGTAGCGGTCTGGATCCGGATGCAAGGGGACGGGCCGGTCATTTTTCGCCAAACCCGCGTAGGTCAGCACGGATCCCTGTTCACGCTTTACAAATTCCGCACGATGCAAGTCGGCAGCGAGAACAAGGGCCTCTACACAACCGAGGGGGACCCGCGCGTCACCCGCTTTGGCCACTGGCTTCGCATCACCCGCATCGACGAATTGCCTCAACTCTGGAATGTCCTGCGCGGTGAAATGAGCCTCATCGGCCCGCGCGCGGAGTGGATCAAATGCGTGGAGCAATACGAAAACGAAATTCCCTACGACCACTTCCGCCACCTCGTCCGCCCGGGGATCACAGGCTGGGCGCAGGTGAACTATTCATACGGGGCCAGCCTCCACGATACTGTGGAAAAGCTCATGTATGATCTTTATTACATCCGCCACTTCTCGCTCGCCCTCGATGCCACCGTCATCTTGAAGACCCTTCACGTGATGATCTTCGGCAAGGGGCGCTGACCACCGCCATGGCCGCCATGTCATTTCCTGTGCACGGGGATGGCCCGCCTGCCCGCTGGCCATGGATTCTTTTGGGAGTGGCCACTGCGGCTGTCTGGTGGCTCTCGATCCGAATGCTCTGGACCGATTGGGAGATCGATCCCCAATACAGTTACGGATTTCTGGTTCCGATTCTTTGTGTGGCACTTTTTTTACAGCGTTGGAACGACCGTCCGCCGCCTGGAAATGTGTCCTCTCCCACGGGATGCGCAGTGGCGGGACTGGGAGGGGTTGTTTTCCTGGCGTTGGCGCAGCCGTTTTTCGAGGCGAATCCCGAGTGGCGCATTCCCGGCTTGATCGGAGCGGTGGCATTCACCGGCTGGGTGCTCATGATCCTCCTGAGCTGGGGCGGGGTGGCGTGGGCCCGCCACTTCGCTTTTCCGGTTTGTTTTTATCTGATCTCGGTGCCTTGGCCGCGCAACTTCGAGGAGGCTCTCATGGGAGGATTGATGGAATCCAACGCCATCGCCGCCTTGGAGGTGTTGCATTGGTGCGGACAAGAGGCTGTGCGCCGGGGTCACCTCATCGCACTCCCAACGGGCACGATCGGTGTGGAGGAGGCCTGCAGCGGTGTGCGCTCGCTGCAAAGCGGCATCATGGCGGCCCTTTTTTTCGGTGAGATGTATCGCTTCGGAGCTTTTTCCCGCTTTGCAATGGTTGGGTTGGCGGTTCTCCTCGCTCTGGCGGGAAATTTTCTTCGAGCCACTGGACTGTCACTGATCGCCGCAGCGGAAGGCATCGCGGCCGTGGACCAATGGCATGATGCAGCCGGCTATGCGGTGCTCGCCGCCACACTTGGAGGACTCTGGCTGGCGGCCCGTGCGTATCAAAACCGCCGTCCAAGTGCAGCCGGGGGCTTTTCATCCACCGAGTCCCCTGCCCCACTGGGACGGGGGACTCTTTTCGTGGTGGGAACAGCTCTTGCGCTGGCAACAGCCTCGCTCGGCGCCACCGAGTGGTGGTATGCCTCCCGCGAGGGGCGACGGATAGCTCCCGAAGCGGGATGGACCCTGGTTGCGGGAGCCAACCGGGCACGGCAAGTGGATATTCCTGATCGCACGCGCCGCATGCTTTTTTTCCCGGAGGGATTCAGTGAACGGTTTGTAGGTTCGGAGGGCAATCAATGGCAAATGTTTTACTTCCGTTGGCCACCGGGGCGCTCGGCCGTTCAAGCCATCAACATCCACGACCCGCGCACCTGCCTTGCCAGTATCGGAATGACTCTGGAGCGGGAGCTTCCCGATGAATGCATCCGGATCGGAGGCCATACATTCCGATTTAGAGTGTTTGTCTTTCGTGATGGTTCCCGTCCAGTGATTGTATTTCACTCGGTGATTGCGGAGGGGATGGAAACCACCGAGGATAGCGGTGCTTTGGAGAAGGCGGGATACACGTTGACGGGCAGGTTTGCCATGGTGGCCGAAGGACTGAGAAACCGAGGGCAACGGCTTATTGAAGCGGCTGTTTGGAATACCACCGATGTCGCCCGGGCAAAGGATGAGTTGCGTGCACAGATCGAGGCGTCACTGCGCAAGGGGGCCCAGCCGTGAGTGAGCGCCCGCCTGCTTCACGCCGGCCAGTCCCCAAGCGTTCCCGCGCAGCGGCCAACCGGAGACCGGCCTCCCGTTCTGCTCCCCTCCCTTCCCCGCGCGGCGAAACCCCGGAAGCGCCAAGCGAGGCTGTCGAATTGCCGGATTACGAAAACGACTCCACCGAATCCGCACCCGTTCGCCATTTTCTCCATGATTTGTGGTCGGATATCCGCGTCCGAATCGTTTTGGCGATCCTCGCCTTCGGTTTGTTCGTGTTTTTTGCGGGGCCACCCGCCTACCGTGCGGTGAAGGTCTTTCGAGCCAAGCAACTTTTGGCCCAGTGCGAAAAGGCCTCCGCCGAGGGTAATCTCACCAAGGCCGTCAGCCTCATGCGGCAGGCGGTGCTGATGGCCCCGAGCAACGAGGAGGTGTTTCGCAAGGTCCGTCTTTTCAATGCAGCCATGGGTGATCCGTCCGCTTTGAACAGCCTGCAGATGGTCTTTACGGACGGGCTTGCGCAGCCGGACGAGTTGATTGTTTTAGCCGAGCAGTCGTTTGCCTCCGGTAAAACCGGGTTCGCTCGTGAGGTCTTGCAGAAACTCGATGGGCAACCGGGAGCCCGCAAAACGATTCTTGAAATGCGCCTTCTCGACAAGGAGGGCAACCGCCAAGCGGCCATGGATCTCGCCCGTAAAGCGCTTCCCTTGCCTGTGGATACCGATTCCGACCGGGTTCTGCTGGCCGCCGCCGAGATGGTTCTCAAATCCGATCCCGCCGCAAGCCGCGACATCCTGCAACCGCTCAGCGTCAAATCCAGCGCCGAGGGCCTCGCCGCACTCCGCCTGCTGGCCGCTCAAGGTTTGGCACTCGGTGAGCTGGAGAATTCCGAAACGCTTGCCCAAGCCCTTCGAAACCACCCTTCCAGTTCCCCGGACGACCAGTTGTTGGCGGCCGACTTGGAAATTCGCCGCAATCCGGCCTCGAAGCCGGCCGTGCTCACCCGGCTGGGCCGCGAGCGGAATGACGCCTCCGAGATCGATGCGCTTGCGTTTGCCCGCTGGCTGAACCGCCGGTTTTACCATCAAGAGGCGTTGGACTTTATCGGCCGCGAGCGGGCGGTTTCCGACCCCCAGTGGCTTTTGATCTATCTCGATGCGCTCGCCGGTCAAAACCGCTGGAATGATGTTTTTTCGATTCTCGATGCGGAAACCATTGTTGGGCTTTCAGACAGCATCCGGCTTCTTTTCCTGGCCCGCGCCGCCTCCAAGTCCGGCGACACCGATCGTGCGGATGCCAGCTGGCGGGAAATGCAACTGGGCCTTCTTTATGAGAAGCCCGAGGTCATTTCATTTATCGCCGCCTATGCCATGCGCATCGGAGAGACCGAACAAGCCCTCAAAGCCTACACGACCCTCTCGCGTCGCAAGGAAACCGCACTCGAGGGCTACCTGGGAATGATCAAATGCTGGCCCCGCGACTCCTCGGCTCTGGAACTTTTGCCTGTCTACCGCGATTTTTTGGAGACATTTCCCAACCTGACCGAGGCACGCACGGACCTGACCTACCTGCAACTCCTCACAGACACCGGCCTTGATCAAGCGATTCCAGCGGCGGAAAAATTGCTTCAGGCGAACCCCGTTTCCCTGGCCAATCTCAGCGTTGCCGCCCTGGCAGCGCTCAAAGGGGGCGACCCTGGGCGGGCTGAGGCGATTTACGAGGGAAAAATTATCGACTGGCCCGCATCCCCGTTGCCTTGGCGGGCCGTCCGTGTGGCGGTTCTTCGGGCCAACGGGAAAACCACCGAGGCCACGGCGCTGTCGGAATCCATCGAAACCGCCAAACTCCGGCCCGAGGAAAAACGACTGCTTGCTCCGTAGTTCACTTCGGCCAAAGCATGGCAACGTAAACGCAATACGCCGCCACAAGCACCCCGCCTTCACGCCGTCCCAGTCGGAGGCCTGTCATCAACATCGGAACCAAAGCAACGCCAATGGCCACCATCGACCACATGTCAAAACGGCTGATTTGAGCGGCTTCAAGCGGTCGCACAATGGACGCGATGCCCAGAATGCCGAGGATGTTGAAGATATTCGACCCCACCACATTTCCCAACGCGATGTCGGGCTCCTTTTTCAGTGCGGCCACGATGGAGGCCGCCAACTCCGGCACACTGGTGCCGACGGCTACAATAGTCAAACCGATCACCGCCTCGCTGACCCCGAATCCCCGGGCCACGGCCACCGAGTTTTCTGTCAACAAGCGTGCCCCCACCGCCAAGAGTCCCAGCCCGAGAATGATAAAACCGAGGTCCAGCGCCATCGATCCGCTTTTGGCGGGAACCCCCTCCTGATATTCGGCTGTCACGGTCTCACTGGCCGTGCGCCGTGCGAGACGCACATTGAAGAGCACATATGCCACCAGTCCCGCAAACAAGCCCACCCCCTCCCACCGGGTGACGACCCCGTCCCAGAGGACCAAGGGAATGACAAACATCACAGCCGCCATGATCGGCGCGTCGAACTTGATGAGTTGAAATTGCACTTTCATCGGAGACAGAAGTGCTGTGAATCCAAGAATGATTCCGACATTGAAGATATTCGACCCGATGACATTTCCGACGGCGAGATCGCCGCGGTTTTGCAGGGCCGCATCGACACTCACGAGCACCTCCGGCATGCTCGTGCCCATCGCAACCACGGTGAGCCCGACCACCAGCGGAGTGAGTCCCAAGCGCAGCGCCAGCGAAGCACTGCCGCGGACCAATCCCGCGGCGCCGGCATAAAGCAATCCCAGAGAAACCAAAATCCAAAACCCGCTCATGAGCATCATGGGCTTGGTTCCTACCTGCGAATCCCGTCCCGTCAAGTCGGACTGGAAAGATTCCGGTGGCAGCTCCATTGCGGCGTTGAGTCGCGATAAAAATCCGCGCAATCTGGTCGGATGGCAAACCCGGAAGTCCTGCTGGCTGTCGACCCCTCCCTGCGGGGCACTGGATATGCCGTGCTTGAGCGTGCAGGAGCGAAAGTGCGTTGCCTTCACTTTGATGTGATCCGCAATGCGCCGCGCCTCACGGTGGCCGGTTGTTTGCTCGAAATCCACACACGCTTGAGCGAAGCCATCACGCGACACGCTCCGGAGGGCGTCGCGGTGGAAAGCGTGATTTATGTCCAAAGTTTTCCAACAGCCATCACATTGGGAAGTGCCCGGGGGGCGGTTCTTCTGGCGGCGGCCCAGCGGGGATTGCCGATCCACGAATACGCGCCGCGCCGCGTGAAACAAGCCGTGGTGGGCACCGGTGCCGCGCAAAAGACCCAAGTGGCCTTCATGGTCCGGACACTCCTCGGCCTCACTGTGACGCCGCCGGCCGATGCGGCCGATGCGATTGCCGTGGGATTGGCCCATTTTCAAAGCCACCCGTCCCGCCGATGAAAATCCTTTGTCCGCCCCGAACCGGATTTTTGGCCGGGTTGGAAATGCAAAACCAATGTGTCGATGCACTCCAAGCCGGCGCCGGTGGCGATTCCCTGATCCTGCTGGAACATGATCCGGTCTATACCATCGGCCGCACCCGCGATCGCAGCAGCCTCCGGGATGCTCTTCCCTATCCCGTTCACGAGATCAATCGTGGCGGACAGGCCACTTATCATGGACCGGGTCAACTCACCGGCTACCCGGTTTTGGATTTGTCCCGGCGAGGCCGCGACCTCCACCGCTACTTGCGGTTTCTGGAGCGTTTCCTGATCCGCTTCTCCGCCGAATTCGGCGTCGAAGCAACCCGCCGGGAGGGGCTCACCGGAGTCTGGGTCGGCAACCGCAAACTTGCCTCGCTCGGAGTCGGTGTGCGTCGCTGGATTTCGATGCATGGATTTGCGATCAATATCCAATCCTGCTCGCTGTCCGGGTTCTCACATATCACCCCGTGCGGCCTCGATGGTGTCGCCATGACAAGCCTGGAAACCGAAAGTGGAAGCTTGATTGATTGGGAATCGGCCCGCGAGGTGGCCGCCCGTCTGTTTATCGAGACTGAACGGGCCGAGTGGCTGTCCGCCGAAAAAATCTGATAAAGTTCCCTTTCTGGAACTGAGACAGGAATTCGTTCAAGAAAGGGTGGAATTTTTCAGGAGCAGCTTCGAAAGGCGATGCAGGAGCCATGCGAGAATATCGAAGTTGTCGAGCACTTGGCCCGGGCGCAACCTCGCCTCGCCGGTAAGGCCGGCGGAGGCCGCCTCGAAGTCCGATCTCAGAGAACGGACTTCGGGAGATTTGAATTTGGAGCACTGGTGAAAAGCGCGGATTTTATCTTGGGCGAGGGTGGAGGTCGCCACCGCGCCTGAGGCGATGGCATTGCGAACCCAGTTCAAAAGTGGATCCGCCGAAGGCAAAGCCTCGGGAGGCAAGGTTGCCAAAGACGCCGACAATTCGCCGGCGGCCTCGCCGATGTGGCGCAGCGTGTGCAGCCACGCCCTCAGTCGCTGGAGGCGCAGCGATTGGCTGTGCGTGAGAGTGGCCTCCGACGCAAGACGCACACAGAATTGCTCGATCGCCGCCCCGAGTTGCACTTGGGCCGGGGACTCGTTGGACTCTTCATCCGCGGAACCCGAGGCCCGGGGAGTTGCTTCGATCAGGCTGAAAAGCCGTCCCAGTTCGCGATTCACCAGATCGAGGGCGGATTCGGGGTCTGCCAGCGCCTGCGAGGTCAGAAATTCAGGGCGGCCAGGTTCGGCGGCGGGATCGTTCGGCCACAGGCGCTTCAGAAGAAGGCCGCAAGCAGGCAACCAGGGCGTCATCAAAATGGCGGGCACCGCATTCGACAGAAAAAATACCAGCGCCAGCCGTATGGGGTCGCTGGATACCAGATGAAAGGCAAGCGCGCGAACCAGCGGCACCCCGGCATCCTCGATCACGAGCAACAACATCATCACGGCCCCGCTGAAGAGACAGAACAAATCCTCCATTCGCACCAGGCGCAGCGAGGATCCCTTCAATCCCCGGGCGAGAAGGATTCTTAAAAGAATCGCTCCAAGATTCGTTCCGTAAACCGCCGGAACGGCTTGCGTGACTCCCAGCGCACCGCTTTCAACCAGCGTGATAAGAACCATTGTGGCCCCGGTGTTGGATTGCAAAATGGCCGCTGCGGCAATGCCGATGGCGAATCCTTGCCAAGGAGAGGAGAGGGCAAGTTCCATGCCGTCGCGGAACCATGTCGCCTCTTTCAACGGCGCGAGCCCGCTCCCGAGTTGCTCCAGGGCGAACAAAATGACCCCCACTCCCAACAGGGCGCCGGCAACCGTGTTCCATGGCTTCTTCCGGATCGATCCCATCGCAATCCCCGCCATGCCGACCCAGAAGGCCACGAACGGATGGATGTTGAAAGCCGCCAAAAATGCGAGTGCTGTCAGTCCCGGGTTGCACCACACCACGATAAGGCGGGCCGCCGGGGTTTGGACCACCCCGCTGCCGAGCATGCTGACCACGATGAATGTCACTGCGGTGGCGCTTTGCATGAGCGCACCCGCGAAAAGCCCGCAAATTCCGGCTGCCATGGGTGAGGCCGTGGCCCAGCTTACAGCCGCGCGGAATCCGCCACCCGCCAGCGCGCGCATGTTCTGCCCGGTCAGCTGAAGACCGAGAAAAAACAACCCCAGCCCGAGAATGGCTCCATTGAATACCGACATGCGGCCACCACCATTTTCGAATCCCCGGCTGTGGGCAAGCCCCGCGCTACTCGAAACGCAGCGCCCGCGCAGGCGGGATGCTTGCTGCCCGCCCGGCAGGCCACAAGGCAGCCGCCAGCGCCGCCGGAACAATCCACAACGGCGTGACGGCCAAAACCGCCCACGGGTAGCGGAGATCGATTGTCCAACCGAAAAACGCCTTGTTGATGACCCAGGTCAGAATCATCGCCATGGCTGCACCGCAGGCCAGGCCGACCAGACACGAGTAGGCTCCGATCAGAGCGGCTTCGGTCAGAAAAAGCCCGCGCACCTGCCCGCCGGAAGCCCCTTGGGAACGGAGAACACCGATCTCACGCTCCCGTTCGATGACAAGCGTGGACAGTGACAAAAGCACTCCGGCCACCGCCACCACAACGGCGATTGCCCGGAGCACGGATGTCACCGCGAATGTCTGGTCGAAAATCTCGAGAACGCGCGCGCGGAGCTGCCCGTTGGTGTAGATCGAAAATTCCCCTCCACCGCCGAAGCGCGCGCGAAAGGCCCCGGCAACGGCCTCGGCGGTGAATCCGTCCCGCAGTTCAATGGAGAGGGAATGAATGCCCGGTTCATTCCAGAATTTGTCGAATTGATTCCGGTCGATCATCACAAGTCCGCTGTCGCGGGTGAAATCCTTCACCACCCCGGCCACCGGAAAAACCACCGGCCCCTTGGGAGAGAGGAATTCCAGCGTGTCACCCGGCTGGATTCCGTAACCGGTGGCGAAACTTTCCGAAACGGCAGCCGCCCCCTCCTCCCGGAGTTGGTGCCCCGCGTCATCCGGTCCCGAGACGAAGGCCAGCTGGCCACGGGCTTCGCCATCCAGCACGGCCAGCGTGGCGGATTGCTCCTTCCAAGGAACGCGGATTTCTCGAAATGTTCCCACGGACTCGACCTCGGGACGCATTTTGACCCATTCCGCCGCCTCCCCGGGGAGGAATCCCTGCAATCCGGCAATCTCATTTGCCGCCGGGGCGATGAACAAGTCGGCAACCAGCGTATGCGAAAGCCAGTTGTTCACGCTGGCCCGGAACGAATGAATCATCACAGAAACACTCACGGTCATCGCAATGGCAATCGAGAGACTGGCGATCGTGACGGCGTTGCGGTGAAGCGACCGGAGAAGATGCTGTGCGGCAAGTCTCACCATCCACCCGGGCCCACGAACATGGCTGGCCGTTTGCTCGACGACCCAAGGCACCAGAAGGGAGAATCCGCCGATCAAAAAGGCCACTGCGGCAAAACCCAGAAAACGCCCCCCGCCGTGAAGGGCACCCCATGAAAAACCGGCGGAGATCGCAAGACCTAGAACTCCCATCGGAGCCCATGCCCGCGTCCCCAGCGGAAAAGAGTCCATGAGTGATCCCGGACGCAAGGCAAGCGCGGGGTCGCACAGCGAAGCCTCCCGGGCAGGACACCAGGCGGCGACCAGGGAGGCCCCGAGGCCGATGACAAGAGCCAAAACAACCTGCCAAACCTCCAAGGAGGGGCGGGCGATGCTGACGAGCGCGTAAAGAGAAGAGATGGTTTGCTGAACCGGGGCGGCGAGAAAACCGGCTAACGGTGTTGCCAAAGCGATGCCGAGAACGCTTCCAAGCAATCCCGCCGCCGCTCCCTCCGCAAGGAAAACCAAAAGAACCTCTGCACGGCTTGCCCCCCCGGCGCGAAGAATCGCGATTTCCGGGCGGCGACGCACCACTGCCGCTGAGAGGCTGTTGTAGATCAAAAAAACGCCCACGACCATCGACACCAGGCTGAGCGCGGTCAGGTTCAGTTGAAAGGCGGCCAGCATGACCTCGGTCTCGGCACCGCGACGGCCGGGTGGCGCAACAATCGCATCGGGAGGGCAAACCGTCCTCAAGGCCTCAGCAAGAGGCTTGAGATCAAGAGGGTCGCGCGCGGAAATCTGGATCGACGTCAGATACCCGTTCAATCCCAGCAGTTGCTGGGCCCAACCGATATCCATCGCCGCGGTGCGGGGATCGTTGGACACCAGCGCATCATCCGACCGAAGGGCGAATCCCCTCCGCAATTCGACACGCGTGCCGTTGGCGAGAACGGGAAAACGGTCCGGCAGATTGGCCGCCGAGGCGAGAAGATCGGGTTCCCGGAGCCACGCTTCCAAATCCAGTGCCCCGCCGCCGGGGTTCTCGAGATCGAAAACCCTCAACGATCCGCCGGTGAAGGGATCGACGCCCAGAATCCGGAAATACTCGCCCGGCAGGTCGGGACGCGTCGCAATACCCTCCACGAGCGGAGTCGCCTCGGCGACACCGGGCAAGGCGGCCACTATTGGAAACAGGCCCTCGGGCAGCCGGCCACGCACCTCCAGATGGGCCTTGCCCGCAACCAATCCAACCGCGTTGCGGAAACTCCGCAGAGCGCCTTCATTGGCCATTTGAATCGCAAGGAAGACCGCCACTCCGAGTGCGACTCCACAGATGTTGAGCAATGGCATCAACGGGCGGAGACCCCATGGACGAATCACCAACCTCCAGAACAACGTGGCGAAACGCAGCGTCATTCGGGAGTTTTCACCGAGGCCTGGTGGAGAACGTGCTGAAGGCGCTTGATCGCCGGAGTGGATGAAATTTTCCCTCCGTCGACGCCGTAAACGTAGAACGAATCCATGGCCACATCCATTTCGGTGGTGATCCGCGAGATTTCAATGCGGAGTCCCGCATCGCCCATAGCCCGCAAAAGATCATACAGCAAGCCCAACCGGTCGGGTGTCTGGATGTCGATGAGCGTGTAGACCGGATGCGAATCGTTGTCGATGGTGATCCGCGTGGGCAGGTCAAATTCCTGGGAGAGGCGGTAGGTGAGAAGCCGCGTTTCCCGGCTCAGAAGCGGATGAAAATCGTAGTCTTCGACGTGAAGCGCCTCTGCCAGCCGATCCTCCACCCGGCGCATGTCGCGCATATCCTCGACAGCCTCGTTTTTTCCGGAGCCGACACGGAAAATATCGAGCACCAGGCTGTCGGTGCGGGTGAAGATGTCCGCGCTGAGGATGTTCATGCGGGAGGCGAGAAAGGCACCCGCGATCCGCTCCAACAGACGCGGACGGTCCCAACCGCATACCCACACTTCGGTAAAGCCTTTCCCGGGTTGTGGGATCCACCGGAAGGATGGTGCGAGGCCATCCGCCCCTTCGCGGTTGCGCTCCTGGAAGAAGGTGTGGAAAAGCCGCATGTGATCCGCCAAGACCGCCGGGCTGTAAAGTTGCAGGTAGCGTTCGGGCATGAACTGGAAATGCGCCTCGGCCTCGTCGCGATAGCTCTCGCCCAGAAGACCCAACGTCTCGTTTTGAAGCTGCAAACGGTTCGAGCGGGATTGCTCGATGGCATCCACGCCACCTTGCAGCCAACGCTCGGTGCGCCGGTAAAGCGTCCAGACCAGCCCCTCTTTCCAGTCGGACCAGTTCTCGTCGCTTGTGCCCATTCCGTCGGCGAGCGTGAGCAGCATGAGGGCGTCAAGATTTTGAGCGTTGCGGATGATGCGGCCGAACTCCTCGACGGTGGCCGGGTCCTCGAGGTTCCGGGTTTGGGCCATTTTTGAGAGGAGATAGTGGGAATCGACGAGCGTCAGAAGCATGCGCCGCCGGTCCGGTGTGAGTTGGAGGCGGCGCGCCACCTTGTGGGCAAGGTCCGCGCTGGCCTCCTCGTGGTGCCTCGTGTTGGCCGCTTTTCCGACATCGTGCAACAAGATCGCCAGATACAAAATGGCGGGATCCTCCAACTTCTGGAAGATCCGCCGGTAGCCCGAGAGCTTTGGATTTTCCGAAAAGAGAACCCCGTCGAGCTTCTCGATGCACACGAGAGTGTGCTCGTCCGCCGTGTAGCGGTGATAAAACTCGTGTTGGACCAGACAATCCAAGGCTCCAAACTCCGGCAGGTAGCGGCCCATAACTCCGAGATCGTGCATGAGTCGAAGGGACCGGCCGACCTCGCCCTTGCGGGACAGGATGGCGAAAAACGTTTCCCGGGCGGAGACGGCGTATTGGAACGTCCGGTCGACGAGATGGAGCCTGCGCCGGACGAGATCGACAAGCTCGGGATGGAAGTCCAGGCGCCGGGACTGCGCAAGGTCGAACGCGCGCAGGAGGCGGTGCGGATCATCGTTGAAAATCTCGCGCGACTCGGGCTCGAGAAGACCGTTGCGAATCACGAAGCGGTCGGATTTTTCAACCTTTCGGGAGGGGGCGAGCAGGCGCAGGAGGCCGTGGCGCGGCTTCTCGGGGGGCGAGACTTGAAGCGCTCGAAGGGCGGCCTCGGTCACCAAATGGATCGTGCGGGCATGGCTGTAGTAATCGCGCATGAACGCCTCGACCTTGCGAAGGATATTTTTCGGCGGGTAGTCGAAAGCTTGGGCCACACGGCCTTGGAGCTGCAGGGTGAGGACATCGGCGGTGCGGCCATTCAAATATTGCATCCGCGTGCGGGTCCGGAGCAGGAAATCGTAGCTTTTTTCAAGGCGGCGGCGGTCGGCCTCCCGCATCACTCCCGCCTCGACCAGCTTGGAGGAACTCGGAATGCCGAACTTGAAACGGGCGATCCAGAGAAGGCTTTGGTAATCCCGCAAACTGCCCGTGCCGCATTTGACATTCGGCTCCTGCATGAAGACGGAGTGACCGTATTTGCGGTGGAGTTCATTTTGGTTTTCAAGTCGCCAGGCCACATAGGCGGGCGCTTTTCCGGCAACACAATCCCGCTCGAAGCGCTCCTTGAAGCGTTGAAAAATTGGACGCTCGCCGGCCAAATAGCGGCACTCCAGGAGCGCGGTTTTCGTCACAGGATCCTCGTTGCATTTCGCGATGCAGTCGGAAATCGAGCGGGTGGCATGGCCAACCTTGAACCCGATATCCCACAAGGCGGTGAGAACCCTGCGCACAACCTCCTCCGCGCGGTCGTCACGGGCGGCGCCCTCCTGCAGGAAAAGGATGTCGATGTCACTCATGGGCGTGAGCTCGCGGCGCCCATAGCCGCCGAATGCGACCACCGCCAGGGCGGTTGGATCGCTGTCCCCGTAAATGTCCCGTTGAACCGACGTGAAAAGTTCCTGGAACAGGATATCCACCATGTCGGAGCGCTGCCGGGCGACCTCGCGCCCCCCTCCTCCCTCGTCATGCCAGATTTTTAGACGCTCCTCCTCAAGGTTCCGGAATCCTTTGAAAAGTTTTACGGGGTCCTGCTGGTGTGAGCGGGCGTCGATGGAGAGCGCCTTGGCGGATTCCTCGAAACTGGGCTGGTGGGTGGGCGGGCTCACGGGACGGGATCGAGAACCAGGATTTCCACCCGGCGGTTGGGGAGCTGGGCCTCGATCGATCCATCCACTGGAGCGACAGGCCGCGTTTCCCCCAAACCAAGGATTTCAATCGAGCCTGCGGGAATACCGGCGGCTGAGACGAGCCAGTTCCTTACGGTGTCCGCACGGAGTTCGCTCAAGCGGAGGTTGTAGTCGTCCGGTCCGAACGAGTCGCTATGGCCCTCGATGCGGAAGCGCAAAGAGGGATCGCGTCGCAGCAGGCGGCCCAATTTTTCGAGGCTTTCCACCGCATTGGGCTGAAGCTGGTAGGTATCGTAGTCGAACAGGACGTCCCCCGGCAGAACAATGGGACCGCCTCCCGCCTCAAGGGGAACATTTTTAGCCAGCATCGCATCCAGGTCCGAAAATCCGGGAGCGACACCAGCCTGGGGCAGGGGAATGCCTTCCGCAGGCGGTGACACGGGCGAGGGGAGCGCGGACTGGTCCCGGAGCAAATCCTCCATTGCGGCATCCGGAGCAAGTGGCAACGCGCTCGGGAGCGATTGTGCGGGCGATTCAACCGGCACCGCCGGTTTTTCTGTCAGAATCGCCTGATCCAGCCGGGGAAGCGGGGGAACCGTAACAGCCGAAGGCGATGGCGCATCCCATGCGATGCGCTCGCGCGGTTGCTCGACCGGGCGCGGCATTTCCACCTTGGTTGGCTCTGGTTCCAAATGCCGGGGATCGATTTCCACCCGATCGACCTGAAAAACACGCGGGACGATTTTTTCGTAGAAGGCGTCGCTCATGTGCTCGACGGGAACCTGCCGGGCCCATTCCCAAAGGGCCCAGTGCAGGAGCACGGAAACAAAAAGCGCCGCGAGAATCCAACGCGCCCAGCCATCCCTTTCGGCGGACGGACTTGATTCATGCACCCGTTGGTTCACAGCCAGACTCTACGGACCGTGCGGGCAAAACTCCACCTTGGATTTGTGAACCGTCCGCAGGTCACCGGGGCGGGGTTCCGCGAAGGCGAAGGTAGGCTTGGAGTTCGTTCCAGGCTCTGGGCGCGTCGTTTTCGCGGAGGGCCAGAAGGATCAAAAGATGCCGGGCGGCAGGATCACCCGCTTGTGCCGCCTCCTGGACGATTCGGCGGGCCGCCACCGGGTTCTTGCGCTCGTTGAGGTTCTCAAATTCCACCACCACCGGTGCCGAGCGATCCGGATCGGCCAGGGAGATGCCATTTCTCGAGGCCACCGCCTCGACCGCCT
Source organism: Chthoniobacter flavus (assembly GCA_945883435.1). Classification (GTDB taxonomy): domain Bacteria; phylum Verrucomicrobiota; class Verrucomicrobiia; order Chthoniobacterales; family Terrimicrobiaceae; genus UBA967. The sequence continues at coordinate 41,392 of CAMCXK010000002.1, forward strand.
CGCGGTGCAACTTGCGATCGATCAGATCACGCATCCGGACGGGAAACGCCTGGTCCTCCAGGCCCGGATTTTCCTCAAGGAAACGCCATAATTTGTCCCGCGCGCCTTTGGTCCACCATTCATTCAAGAGCCGGGTCCGCCGCTCGGGATCCAAGGAGGCGCGGATCGCCGGGTCTGCGAGCGCCTCTGCGATTTCGTCCGGCGAGGCTTCGTTTAAAACCGCAGCTCGTAAACAAGGAATCTGGCGCGCCGCCCGTTTCAAGGCCTCTTTCAACCCCGGGTGGGAGCGGCTTTGGGCTACAAGGCCTTCGTAAAATTCCACCGGTTTGGCGTAGCCGCCGGCCTCGGCCAATCGAACATTTTTTTGCAAAGCCTCAACCCATAGCAACGCCGTGCGCGATGGATCGTCCCCTATCCAGAGAACCCCCTGGTCGTAGGGGATTTTCGCGCTGGCGGGGTTCAGAGCGCGCTCGGCTGCAAAGACGGTATCGGCCACCACGGGGTTTGCTCCGTTACGGATTTCCCGGTAGCCAAGCTCGCGATACAATCCCCGCTCCATCGGAGAGAGGGGAATCTCCGAGCGGGCCAGATCGACAGCCTCACCCTCCCGGTTGGCGGCGGCAAGTTGACGAATCTGTTCGACCGCCACCTTGGCGCGAAAGGGCGGCAGCGGCGATTCACCGAACCACTGAGCCCGCACCAACAAAATTCCGATGCCCAGAAGGGCCGCCCCGGAGACGCCAAGAATGATCCTTTGGACGCTCGAAGCAGCCCCGTTCGCGGCAGGCACGCCGAAGCCCCATCCCGCCAGAACAAGAATCCACCACCCCAGTTCCACCCGGTGCAGGGGCACATCCACCAGTCCGTGTGCCATGGCGGTGAAAGCCGCGCAGGCCACGCCCCAGCGCAACACCCAGCCAGGCGAATCCCGCGCCGCCCGCATCCCATACCCGAGCATCCCGAGTAGAACCCCCACGCACAGCAGGGAGGGCAAACCGGTCTCCGCCGCAAGCATCAACCAATCACTTTCGGGATGGATCGGCACCGCCTCGTCGGTGCTGGATTTCATATAAAATGGAAACACATGGGCAAATGTGCCAATCCCGCTTCCTGTGAGCGGATAATCCCGGACAATGCGGGCGGTATCCTCGAAAATCCGGAATCGAAGGTCGCCTACCGGAACCGGAAAGGCGGACCCGCCGGGGTGGACAGCATTTTCCGCCGCCGGGGTGTGAAAACCGAGGGTCTCAAGCAAGCGGTCGCGGGCAGGACCATCGGTGACGAGAAAAAACGCACCCAAGGCGGCCGTGATAGCCAAGGCCGAGACAAGCAGGGGTTGTGAACGATGCGAGCGTCCGAGCCCGAGAATCCACACCAGGCAGCCCAAAACCAGAAAGACCACCCCGGCACGTGAGATCGAGTGGGCCAGCAAGGCGTAAACGCAGACCGCGGCGGCGCCTCCTCCGGCTGTAAATCCCGCCGCATTGCGCCGCGTCCACGCGTCACGCACCAGCGCGATCCCGAGAATCGCCCCGGTCACCAGAAATCCGGCGGTGTGGTTGCGGTTGGGGAAAAAACCAAAATCGGGTGGCGACCAGCCCCCTTTGTCGAAGAACGGGTATTCCCATCCTGTCGTGCGGGCGTGGATGGCTGTGAGCGCGTAGGTGGCACATCCGAGCGCGGCCAGCGATACCAGCGGGCGCAGCGCGCCGCTTCGCAAAACATGGCCCAGCGAATAGAGGCCGGTAACGACAGCCGCTGCCAACAGCAGAATCCAATATCCGGATTCCCTCGGCGTTAGACTGATCTGGGCAAAGGCCGGCAAACCAGGCTCCTTGGCCAAAGCCTCCCTCCAAGCCGGAACCGGCAGCCAGTCCTGCGGCAGAAACGCGAGCAAGGCCCAGACGATCAGAAATCCGCCCCCTGCCCACAGCCGCCAGGGAACGCGGCCCGTTGGCGGCAACAAAATCATGGCGGTCCCTGCGGCTGCCAGAAAAATGCCGCTCGCCCCCTGTCGGGCTGTTCCTGCCAGAAAAACCCCTGCCAAAGCGGCTGCAAGGAGGATTCCCTGCGCGCAAACCGGGCGCACGGAGGTTCCCGCCGGAGCGTCTCGGTGGCCGCGCATTCTCAGGACGAAAGAACCCGGCAAGACAGGCCGTCGCTGGCTCCCGGAGGAAGAGTGCGGAGGCCAAGCCCACTCTGAATCGCATTCGGATAGGCACTCCACGGCTCCACACAAAAGAACGGCGAACCGGGAGCTTCGGTCCAAGTCGTCACACAAGCCCATGGAGAGGACGATTGAAACCCGATCGAACGCGTGCCGTCGCGACGGACCAGCGTGACATGGTTCAGATCCGGAGCGTCATGAAACCGGTCGATCCAGGCGGGATCGGCCAAGGTGTTTTGTAAACCGCCGCAAGGCTCGAAGACGATATCGCCCGTGGATGGGTTCTGGTGGCCCCAGCGCTTGCAGGGGATATGCAATAGCCAGTCCGGACGCTCGATTGCAGGAATGGAAAAATAGTAATGGTGGCCGGCCGTCCACGGAAGCGGGGTTGATCCGGTATTGGTCACACAAAAGGCCGTTTCGAGCCAACCGGGACCAATCGTGTGCGTCACGTCGAATGCAAAGTCGAATGGGAAACAAGCGCGCGTGGTATCGTTGGAAACGAGGCGGAGCGTCACCCGGTCGGCGGCCGCATCCACAACATGGAACGGGGAATCCTTGGCAAATCCATGCATGGGCGCGGTGCGAATTGTGCCTTGGGCATCCCGCCAGAGCCCCAACCGTCCGTTGTCATAGGTGCGGGCGATAAAGGGAAAAAGCACCGGGTTGCCTCCGCGGACCTTGACGACGCGGTCCCAGTTGGCATCGGGTGGCCAATCGATCACCGCATGGCGCCCGGTGTGCCAGCGCAGGAGCTTGGCTCCATGGGAAGCGGTCACCAGCGCAGTGGCATCGCCGCTGTGGATTTCAAGAACCGGTTGGTTTTGGAAAAGACGGGCATTCATGGATCGATCCAGCGGCCGTGTTCCTGAATGAGATCCACCAATCGGTCCACTGCCTCGGCCTGGGGGATGTTGAATTTCACGGGTGTCTTGCCCACGTAAAGGTTGATTTTTCCGGGGGCCCCGCCGACATAGCCGAAGTCGGCATCGGCCATTTCGCCGGGACCGTTGACGATGCAACCCATGATAGCGATTTTCACGCCTTTGAGGTGGTTGGTGGCGGCCTTGATGCGGGCGGTGGTATCCTGCAGGTTGAACAATGTGCGGCCGCAACTCGGACAGGCGACATAGTCGGTTTTAAAAATGCGGACACCAGCAGCTTGAAGGATATTGAACCCGAGGCGCAGGGAACCGGACGCCTCGCCCCGCAGAAGAAACGCATCGCCGATACCATCGCAGAGCAGCGCTCCAACCATCGCGGCGGTGGACAAAATCCGGTTTCCACGGGTATCCGCGCTTTCTTTCAACAAGATCGGATGCCGTTCCTCGACATGGGCGGCGAGCCAACGGAATTCCGCCAATCCCGAGACTCCGTCCGGCAGGGTGACCAACCGGGGCTCCGGGGAAGCGTTCAGCCTGTCGAGCATGGACTGGTCGCCGGGAACAACTTCGCAAGCCGCATCCAAAAGAACATCGGGCTGGGATTCCTCCCGGCCGGGAACCGGGTCCGGAAGCGCAGTTCCAACAGGGAGGGCGATGCGCACCGGATGTAATCCCCCGATAGCGCGGCCGTTGACGAAAACTGGTTCACTGGCACGCCGCCGGTAAACAAAGGGATCGGAGGGGAAATCGGAAAAGGCCAGCTTGTGGGTTTCAAAAATCCGAACCAGATCCCGCGCCACGGGGATCTCCCGCACGGCGTCCTCGGTCAGTGAGACACGGATCGTGTCACCGATCCCGTCGGCCAGCAGCGAACCGATCCCGATTGCGCTTTTGATGCGTCCATCCTCTCCATCGCCGGCCTCGGTGACGCCCAAATGAATCGGGTAGTTCCAGGATTCCCCGTGCGGATCGGCATTGGTCAACTCCTCCAAGCGCGCCACCAGCAGGCGGTAGGCCTGGATCATGACCTTGGGGTTCGAAGCTTTCATCGAAAAAACCAAGGCATGGTAGCCGCTGTCGCGGGCGATGCGTGCGAACTCAAGGGCGCTTTCGACCATTCCAAGCGGCGTATCGCCGAAGCGGTTCATGACGCGGTCGCTCAAACTGCCGTGGTTGGTGCCGATCCGCATCGCAATGCCACGGGCCTTGCACAACTCCACCAAGGGCGTGAAGCGGGCATGGATGCGCTCGAGCGCCGCGGCATATTCGATGTCGGTGTATTCACGCACCGTGAATTTTTTCGAGTCGGCGAAATTGCCGGGGTTTATCCGCACTTTGTCCACCCAGCGGGCGGCTTCCATGGCCGCCTCGGGCTTGAAATGGATATCCGCCACGAGCGGAACCCCGCAACCCGCGGCCTGGAGAGCGTCGCGAATTGCTTCCAGATTCCGGGCATCCTTCACCGTCGGCGCGGTGATGCGGATGATTTCACAACCGGCCTCGGCAAGTTCGAGGGCTTCGCGCACACAAGCGGACGTATCCATCGTGTCACTGGTCAGCATCGATTGGACGCGGACGGGATTGGCGGCACCGACCGCAGTGGCACCGATGCGCACCTCCCGGGTGGGACGTCGGGCAGTGGAGACCCGGAAGGGGGGAGTCATGCTACTTTTTCGATTCCACAGCGGGCGGCGAACCCGAGGCCACGATGTCGCCCACATCATAAAACGTGAGATAGAGCATAAAGCCGACCAGCGCCAGCGCACAGGCGGTTTGCACCGCCTCCAGCACGCGGATGCTGATCGGTTTGCGGCGCACGGCCTCGATGAGGGCCAGGGTGATGTGACCACCGTCTAAAACAGGAAACGGCAGGAGGTTCAGCAACGCAAGGTTGACATTGATGAGCACGCTGAAAGCCAAGGCGATCCGCCAACCGTTGTCGGATTCAAAAATCTGGTAGTAAAGCCGCATGATGCCCACCGGACCGCTAAAATGGGCGGCTTTGACATCCGAGGCCGGCGAGACAAGAGCCCCGACCATGCGGAAAATGCTGGTGGCTGCATCGCGCACTTGCGTGAACGGGTTGGGATGCACGAGCGTGGTGCGGCCCCACTCGATGCCAAAATCAATGGGAGCGGCATCCTCAGTGGCCGGCGGAAGGAGCATGGACAAAGACACCGGACTCCCGTTGCGTTCAACAGTGAACTCCGCCTCCTGCCCGCGGCGGGCATCGATCACAGGGCCCAAATCCGACAAATTGAAAACCGGAGTGCCTTGAATCGCGGTGACAAGATCCCCGGCTTGGAATCCCGCCTTGTCCGCCAGACTGCCCCGAACCACAAACCCCACCCCGGGAACAACGCGCGGCCCGATCTGCACCTCCCGCAAGGCCGGACGCCTCCAGCTTGAAGTCTCGGGTTTTGTCCAACCCGTATCAAGTGTGATCAGTTGGCCGTTGCGCTCGACGGTGAATGGGATTTTCTCGCCTTCGCTGCGAACGATCCGCCATTTCACGCTGTCAGTCCCCGTGAGAAAGTGCTTCACCGGCTTTCCGTCCACCGCCACGATGCGGTCTCCCGCCCGCAATCCAGCCTCGGCCGCCGGTCCCCCCTCGCGGACATAGCCGATGACAGTGGTGTCGAACTCGCTTTGCGGTTTTCCAACCACCCACACGAGACAGGCCATCACAAAAGCCAGACCCAAGCTGAAGATCGGACCGGCGGCCGCGACGATGATTTTATCCAGCGGCTTGACCGGTGGCAGCGACTCGCGGGACTCGGCGGACTCGCCCTCCAGCGCCTCCATGGGAGCCAGCTGGGGAATCGCAACAAATCCGCCGGCCGGGATCGATCCCAGCCGGTATTCCACTCCATTGATGGTTTTGCTCCAAATCGGTTTGCCAAACCAGATCGCAAATTTTTCGACCTTCAGACCGCGCCAGCGCGCCGCCAGAAAATGGCCCCACTCGTGAACCACGATCAGCAAGTTGAAGATAAAAACGACCTCCAAACAGATGAAGAGGAATTTCAAGACGTCAAAAACCATAAGGGACCTCCACCATCAACGAGCAACGGGAAAATTCAAGCCCAAGCCTCCCGGGGCGTGCGGGAATGCCAAACTCCGACTTGCCGCCGAACGTGAAATCCCGCCGGCTTCCGGCGATGGGGAGGAGTCGTTGAGACCCGAGATCGATCGCACAATCGCTTTTGCAAATCCGGTTGTTGAAGTTTGCTGTTTTTTTGTTTGGGACATGTCAGAGTGCCTCGACTTCCAGCGACACCACTCCCTTTTTGCAAATTCCCGCCATGAATCCGGAAAATTTTGAAAATGTTCCATTATCGGTCAAAACGCCGCATTCCATGGACCCGTTGAAATTCGCCTGGACGCGCTTCACAAGCAATCCGGCATTCTATCTTGCGTTCGGCGGAATCACGCTGATCGCATTTCCACTCGCAAGCCAAATGACCAGTGCCATGGTGGTATTCTTTTTCACGACGATTGGCGCCTCCGTGGAGTCCGGCGACGCGTTTTCGCTGCTTGGTCAATTTCTTGGAAGTCTTTTATCAATCCTCATCGGCTGTTTGTCGGCTCCATTCTACGCCACCTTCTTTGTGGGTATGAAAACGGAACATGATGGCGCGAACAGCTCGATTTCAAGGCTTTTCGACATCGCCGCATATTTCTTGGATGCTCTTCTCATCTGTGTTCTGACTGGTCTGCTGGTATTCATCGGCTTCCTTTTTTGTATCCTGCCCGGTATCGTCCTGGCTCCACTCATTCCGATTAGTTACATCTATCAGGCGCGCGGCGCCTCCGGGTTGACGGCGATTGGAAAGGCTTTCAAGCTGGTCCAAGCCCAACCCTCGATTCTTCTCCACAGTCTGGGCTACATGGTCTTGGGAATTCTTGGCGTCCTTCTGTGCTGTGTCGGGCAGGTTGCGACTCTGCCGATCGCTTATGCGGCCATTTACAAGGCTGTTTGCGACGCGGATCTTGCGATGGCCTGACTTTGAGCCCGCAATGTGTATCGGCGCATTTATGCAGCCGTTTCCGCTTCGTTGATCGCGTCGAGCAGGAGTCTTAACAGTCCGAAGTCGCGCTTGTGGGGCACCAGAACGAGTCGCACCAAATGGTGAAGATGGGCATCGTCGGCCTCCTCCTCAAGGGCTCCTGTCTGCGTGAGTCCTCCGGAGGCGAAGACTTCGTCGAACCGGACATTCAAATCAGCCACCGCGGAGGGCGTCAGTGCCTTCCGGATGCGGATGACCATTTTCTCGCGCACCCAGCGGTAGGAGTGGAAATTCCGGTAAAATGCGGCAATGTGTCGGATCGCCTCGTCCACGTCGTAGGTCACGTGAATGAGGTGAAAGTCGCTTTCGGACACCAGGCCGTTTGCCAGAAGGTCGTTTTGAATGAAACGCCGCCATGTTTCCCAATAGTGCCCGTTCGGGCGGTCGATCATCACGATGGGAACGATCGGCATTTTGCCGGTTTGCATGAGCGTGAGGATTTCAAACCCCTCGTCGTGGGTGCCGAACCCGCCCGGGAAGAGGGCAAAAGCGCTGGTTTCCTTCGCGAAGTTCAGCTTGCGGGTGAAAAAATAGTTGAACGTGATGAGCTTCGGATCGCCATGAATCGTGGGGTTGGCCGCCTGTTCGAAGGGAAGCCGGATATTGAGTCCGAAGCTCTGCTCGGCCCCGGCGCCCGATTGGGCAGCGCCCATGATGCCATCTCCGCCGCCGGTGATGAGCATGTAGCCGTGCTCGACGATCTTTTTTCCAAACTCGACAGCTTGGGCGTATTCGGGTTGGTCCGGCTTGGTGCGGGCGCTGCCGAAGACCGCAACCTTGCGGGATTTTTTGTAGCGTGAAAAAACCGCATTGGCCGTGCGAAGTTCCTTGAGGGCGCGGCTCATGAGTTTCAACTCGGCGATGGTCGCCCCGTCGGTGGCGAAGCCGAGGGCGGACTCGATCATTTCCCGCACATACCGACCGGCCTTGCCATGCGCCACGCCGTCGGCGAGGCAGGCCACCACATTGTCACTCCCGGATTTGCTCATAAACACCCTGTAGCACCACGGGGTGCGCGAGGCGATGGCCGGAACAGGATTATTTTTTCGACACTTCGAGACGGAAGGCCGTCACGGCAAGCGGAGGAAGGTTCACACACATCGAGTGCGGGCGGTTCTGCCAGCTCCAGCCTTCGTCGGCGGGCACCATGCCCATGTTGCCCACATTCGATCCGCCGTAGGTGGCGGCATCGGTGTTCAGGATCTCGCGGTGGATCCCCGGAGCGGAAACCCCCACCCGGTAGCCCGGGCGCGCCACCGGCGTCGCATTCACCACGAAAAGCACCCGCGTCCCGTCCCGGGCGATGCGCTCGAACGACCACACCGAGTTGTCGGCGTCATTGAAGTCCACCCACTCGAACCCTTCATAGCCATCGTCCTGGTCGTGCAGTGCGGGTTCGTGGGCGTAGAGCCAGTTGAGGTGCTGCACGAGGCGGCGCAGGCCGTCATGAAGCGGCTCGGTGGTCAAATGCCAATCGATGCTGCGGGCGTGGCTCCACTCGGCGGTCTGGCCGAATTCCATTCCTTGAAAGACCAGTTTTTTGCCCGGATGGGCCCACATCCAAGCGAGAAACATCCGGCAGTTGGCGAATTTTTGCCAATGGTCGCCCGGCATTTTTCGGATCAAAGAGCCCTTGCCGTGCACCACCTCGTCGTGGCTGAGGACCAATATGAAATGCTCCTGGAAGGCATACAGCATGGAGAATGTGATCTCGCCCTGGTGATAGCGGCGATGCACCGGTTCTCGGGCGATGTAGCGCAGGCTGTCGTTCATCCAGCCCATGTTCCACTTGAAGCCGAAGCCCAAGCCGCCGTCGTAGGTGGGGCGGGACACGCCGGGCCAGGCGGTCGATTCCTCGGCGATCATGGCCACGCCGGGAAAGCGCGCGTGGCAAAGTTCATTGCAGCGCTTGAGAAAATCGATCGCCTCGAGATTCTCGCGACCCCCGAAGAAGTTTGGAAGCCACTGGCCCTCCCGGCGCGAGTAGTCGAGGTAAAGCATCGATGCGACGGCATCCACCCGCAGGCCGTCGATGTGGTATTCCTCAAGCCAGAACAGGGCGTTTCCGATGAGAAAATTCCGCACTTCATTGCGTCCGTAATTAAAGATGAGCGTGCCCCAGTCCTGGTGTTCGCCCAGGCGCGGGTCCTCGTGCTCGTAAAGACAGGTGCCATCAAAGCGGGCCAATCCATGCGCATCTTTGGGAAAATGTCCGGGCACCCAATCGAGGATCACTCCGATCCCCGCCGCATGGCAGCGGTCGATGAAAAACCGGAACTCGTCGGGGTTCCCGAACCGGCTCGAGGGCGCGTAGTAGTTCACCACCTGGTAGCCCCACGACCCGTCGAACGGGTGCTCCATCACCGGCATCAATTCGATGTGCGTGAACCCCATTTCCTTCACATAGGGGATGAGGCTCTCGGCGAGTTCCCGGTAGCTCAGCGGACGGTCGCCCTCCTCGGGCACACGCTGCCAGGACCCGAGGTGCACCTCGTAAATGCTCATCGGCGAATTGTAGGGATCGCGCCGGGCCCGGTCCTCCATCCAAGCGCTGTCGCTCCAGGCAAAGCGCCCCGCGTCGAACACCATGCAGCCTGTTTCCAGGCTGTGCTGCGCGTAGAGCGCGTAAGGATCGGTTTTCAGAAACACCTCGCCATGGGGGCCTCGGATTTCAAACTTGTAGTGCGCCCCCTCGCAGACGCCAGGCAGGAAAATCTCCCACACGCCGGATGGCACCAGTTTCCGCATGGGATGCCGACGTCCGTCCCAGCCGTTGAAATCCCCCACCACGCTCACCCGTTGGGCCGACGGGGCCCATACGGCAAAATGCACTCCGGCGGTTCCCTCGACCCCGAGCAGGTGCGCGCCCAGCTTGCGATGGATGTCAAAGTGGTTCCCCTCGCGGAAAAGATGGACATCCATCTCGCCCAGAACCGGTCCGAAGGCATACGGGTCGCGCTCTGTGGACACCGATCCGTCGTGGCGCGTGGATTCCACAAGGTAGCCGCTGCCCGAATCCAATTCCACGTCTCCCTCGAACAACCCGGTTCCTCCGCTTTCCACCAGCGAGAACCTCCGCCCGCCCGGGCCGATCAAGACCACCTGGCTTGCTCCCGGATGAAACACCCGCGCCGTCTTGCGGGCTCCATCGCCGCGGATTCCCAAAATGCGAAACGGGTCGCAATGCCGCGCTTCAACCAAAGGATAAAAATCGTCGTCGGGGAGGGTGGATGGATTCATCGGTTTGGGTTTAATTCAAACCCTGCGGCTTGAACACCCCGAATCATCCCATCTGGGGACAACACCCCGGCGTGTTGCCGCCGCAGGATTTGATTGCAGGGAAGCGATTCCTCGGCCTTGCTGGGAGGCATGCCGGTCATCCGCCACATCCTCCGCGAGAAGGGGCTTCTTTTTGGGCTCGGAGTCTTGGGCTTTTTCAGCACGGCGGGGGCATCCTGGCTCTCTCCGGTGTCCTCGTTGGCGCAAGCCGGCGGCTTGCTGGCGGTCCTGCTCGCCGCCATGCTGGCGTGCGCGTTCGGCGTCGTGCGCCACGCTGATGCGTTGGCCCACCGCTGCGGCGAGCCTCTGGGAACCTTGATCCTCACGCTGAGCGTGACCGGCATGGAGGTCGGCATGGTTTCCGCCGTGATGCTGTCGGGAAAAAGCAATCCCGCGCTCGCACGCGACACGATGTTTGCAGTGGTCATGATTGTTCTGGGCGCGTTGCTTGGAGTGTCGCTTCTCCTCGGAGCGTTCCGGCACAAGCGCCAGGAGTTCAACCTCGACGGGGCGGGGGCCTTCTTATCCCTCATCATTCCCCTCGCAATCTTCGGCATGGTCATTCCGAATTTCACCACCACCACGGACGGCCCCACGTTTTCCCATTTTCAAGGACTCGTGCTGGCCGTTCTTTGCGTGGCGACCTACGCGCTGTTCCTGGGTGTTCAAACCGTCTGGCACCGCGACTTCTTTGCACGCTCCGGCGAGGATCATTCGCACACGGAGGAACCCGGCCCTCCCTTGTCTTTCAGCGTGCTCTTGCTCTTCGCGTGCCTCGTCCCGGTGGTTCTCCTGGCCAAAAAACTCGCGCTGGTTTTGGAATACGGCACCGAGAGCCTCGGAATGCCCCACGCCGTGGCGGGTGTGGTGGTGGCGGCTCTCATCCTTGCTCCGGAGGGTTTGAGTGCGGTGAAGGCGGCCTGGCAAAACCAACTGCAACGCTCGGTCAACCTCCTTCTCGGCTGCGCCCTCGCCACCATTGCCCTGACGATTCCATCCGTCCTTGTCGTGGGATTGCTCAACGGTCGGGAAATCCATCTTGGCCTTCCCGCCTCGGAAGTGGCGATTTTGGGTGTGATGCTGGCGATCTCGCTGCTCACTTTCAGCCGGGGAAAAACAAACGTTCTGCAAGGCGCGGTGCACCTGCTGGTTTTTTTGTTCTGGTTGGCCTTGGTCTTCGAGGCGTGAGTGAGTCTCAGCGGGGCATCTCCAATTCCGCCTCCTCGACGGGGCCGACCGATCCGTTGAAAAACCATGCCAACCGGCGGGAGCCGTGGATTTTCGAGGCCGGGGTCTCGGCTTTCCACGCCGCGGCCCCGACGCGCGGATGTAACCGGTCGGCGTCCGAGAATCCCCAAGCTGCCGCCGGGACCTGTGCCATGCTCCGCGGGGGCAGCGGAGGCTGGGAGGTGAGCGATCCCCAGGGTTGAAAAGGTTCCGCGGCCGTGCCGGTGTTCATGTTGAGAACAAAGGTGCGTGCGTTCGACAAAGCCACATTCCCCACCGCCCGGCGGTAGGCCGGAGGAACGAACAATGCGACGACCTGCGGCGTGGATGGAACCGCAATGTCCAGATGGGAGGCAAGTTCACGCACCAGACGGCCCTCGCGCCCGGGATCGAGTTGTGGCATTTGGCCGGGCCAGAGGGGCCCCGGCAGCATGCCTCCGTGATCGGCGGCATACAGCGAAATGCCCTGGCCAATCGTGCGCATGTTGGCCACTGCTGCCGTCCGGTCCCCGCCGGCACGAATTTTTTCGAATATGGGAACCGCCACAGCAACCAGAAGCCCCAGCACCGCAATGGCCGCCAAAACCTCAAGCAGCGAAAATGCGCGCCGCTTAATTTGGCGCATCGGAAGCTGCGGGAACGAGGCGCACGATGCGCCCCGGATCGTTGAGCACGAGATAGACCAACCCATCGGGACCGCAGCGCACATCGCGGATGCGCCCGAACCCACTCAAGAGGGTTTCGCTCTCAACGACTTTTCCGTCTCTCACGCGCAAGCGGTGAAGTTCCCCGCGCAATCCTCCGGCAAGGAAGTCACCATTCCATTCTGCAAAGGCGTCCCCCGACATGCAGGCGAGCCCACAAGCCGCAATCGATGGGGTCCAGTGATGAAGCGGACTTTCCATTCCCTCTTTCTCAGTGAAGGCAGTGAATGGCTTTCCACTATAATCCATGCCGAACGACACCAATGGCCAACCATAATTCGCCCCTGGCAGGATCCGATTGAACTCATCTCCCCCGCGTGGTCCATGCTCCGTTGCGTAAAGCGAGCGATCGCGGGGATCCAACGCGAGTCCCTGCGGGTTGCGGTGCCCGAGGGACCACAGACCGGGCATCGCGCGGGCATCGTTTTCGAAGGGATTTCCCGGCGGAATGGAACCATCGGCCCGCATCCTGTAGATCTTTCCTTGGGGACGCTGCGGATCCTGCACCGCCATTTGGTCTCCCCGCTCGCCCACGATAAAATAAAGCAGGTCTTCATCGAAGACCATACGGCTCCCGAAGTGCACTCCCGATCCGGAGTAGAAGGCAAGAGGCGCTTGAAAAATCACCTCCTCGTTGGCCCACTTGTTGTCGCGAATCTTCCCGCGCGCAATTTTCGTCATGGATTTTCCGGAGTCATCCTCCGCCGGATCGGACAGGGCCAAATAGATCCACGGCTCCTTCCCGCCAGTCCACACTGCCACATCCAGCAAGCCGCCTTGCCCTTTCGCCAGCACCGGCGGTGTGCCTTGAACTGGTTCCGTCGACGTTTTCCAACACGCATCGAAAACCCGCACTCTTCCGGGCCGCTCGGTGACCAGGCGCCGTCCATCGGGAAGAAATGCCAACGCCCAAGGCATCTCCAATCCCGCCTCGACAACCGTCTCGATTCGGAAGGCCGCATGCCGCGACGGCACAATGCCTGACCGATCAGACCGGGCCGGTGGTGATGCGGATTTGCGCGCCTGTTTTTCTTTTTCCCGAAGAAAAACAACGAGGCCTTGGATTTCAACAGCCGAGAGGCTTTCCCCAAAAGCAGGCATTCCCCGCTCGGGGTGGCCCTCCGCGATCGAACGGGCGATTTCGTCCGCACTTCCGCCGTGCATCCATCGCACCTCGTTGTCCTTGAAAAATCCGGCTCCGTGACAGGACTGACAATTCTCGCGATAGAGATCATCAACTTTTCGAACCGCTCGGGATGAGCTGTAGGCGTCGGATGTGGCAAGGAGCAGGACGCAGAAAACGAGGCTGAACAAAGGCTTCATTGGATTGGTGGTTAGTGGGGTCTTGATTCTTCGAAGATCGCGCGCCAGTGGTCCAGGCGTTCGCGAATGCGTTTTTCCATGCCGTTTCCGGTGGGCTCGTAAAAGCGGCGCCCCTCGGGAAGGTAGGCCTGGGGCACGTAGGAACCTTCGAAATCGTGGCTGTAAAGGTAGCCTTTTCCGTGCCCGAGACGCCCGGCGCCTGCATAGTGGCTATCCCGGAGATGGGGCGGCACCGCCAGCGTGCGCCCCTCGCGCACATCAGCCGCGGCCCGCGAGATGGCCATCGTCGCGCTGTTGCTTTTCGGCGCGGTGGCCAGATGCAGGGTGGCGTGGGCGAGAATGAGTTCGGCTTCGGGAAGACCGATCCACTCGACTGCGGCGGCCGCGGACTGGGCCACGACGAGAGCCTGGGAATCCGCCAACCCGATGTCTTCGCTGGCACAAATGACCAGACGCCTCGCGATGAACCTCAATTCCTCGCCGGCGTGCAGCATTTTTGCCAACCAGTAAACCGCCGCATCGGGATCCGACCCGCGAATGCTTTTGATGAAGGCGCTGGCGGTGTCGTAGTGCGCATCGCCGGTTCCGTCGTAAACGACCGCCTTTTTTTGAATACTCTCGCGGGCGGCCTCCAAATCGATGCGAACGACCGCGTCGGCGGATGGCGGGGTGCTGAGCACGGCGATTTCAAGGGCATTGAGGGCTTTCCGGGCGTCGCCGTCGCAGAGTTCGGCCAGAAAATCCACGGCCTCATCCGCCACATCCAGGGGGATTTTCCCCAATCCCCGTTCCGGGTCCCGGATGGCGCGGTGCAACAGGTGCCTCAAATCGTCGCGCCCGAGCGGTTGCAATTGGAAAATCTGGGATCGCGAGACCAGGGCGCTGTTGATGCTGAAAAACGGATTCTCGGTCGTGGCTCCGATCAACCGGACGGCCCCGGTTTCGACTTCGGGCAACAACACATCCTGCTGGGCCCGGTTGAAGCGGTGGATTTCATCCACAAACACCACGGTTCGGCGTCCGCCCGAGGCGCGGCGAAGGGCGGCGGCTTTCAAGATGCGCCGCAACTCGCTTACCGATCCCTCCACCCCGCTGGCGCGCTCGAAGACGCAGTCGGTCGTGGCTGCGATGACGAGGGCCAGCGATGTTTTTCCGGTGCCGGGCGGTCCGTAAAAAATCAACGAGCCGAGGCGGTCGGCTTCGATGGCGCGGCGCAGCAGCTTTCCCGGCCCGAGCAGGTGGAGTTGACCCGTGTATTCGTCCAGCGTGAGCGGCCTCATGCGGGCTGCCAATGGCGCGTCGTCCGGCACTGCCGGCACCTCCTGTGCGAAGAGATCATCCACCGGGGCCATGGTGGTCTGGAGGGGATTCCCGCTCCAAGAAAAATCCCCGGTGGCGCGGCGAATCCCACATCACGCTTGCCGAAGGCGGTTCCGATTCGCTTTGATGCGGTCCTCATGTCCACCACGGAATCCGCTTATTCCCGCAAAAATCCATTTCCCGCCCCGCTGGCGGTCAACCGCAAACTCACCGCCGAGGGCTCGAACAAGGACACCCGCCATTTTGAAATTTCCCTGGCCGGATCCGGCCTGGCCTACGAGGTCGGCGATTCCCTCGGAGTTTTTCCTGCCAACAATCCCGGATTGGTGGACCTTGTTTTGAAGGAGCTCGGCTTCACGGGCGAGGAACAGGTGGCGACCGCGGACGGCGCCCCGGCCTCAATGCGCGAGGCGCTTACCCGGAGCTACATCCTTACCGAGCCCTCGAAGCAACTGTTGCAGGCGGTTTCCGGGAAAGACTCCTCGGGCGCGTTTCTGGCCAACCTTCTTTTGCCCGAGGAGAAGGCCTCGCTCGAAAACTTCCTGTGGGGCCGCGACGTGCTGGATGTCCTTCAAGAATTCAGCGCCGCCCGCTTCACGCCGGAGGAGTTCGTGAAAGTCCTTCGCAAATTGCAGCCGCGTCTCTACTCGATCGCCTCGTCGCAAAAGGCCGCGGGCGAGTCGGTGCATCTCACGGTGGCTGTCGTTCGCTACAAGGTGGAGCACAGTTCCCGCCTGCGCGAGGGGGTTTGCTCGACCTATCTCGCCGAGCGCACCCCCTCGTCGGGAGTGCCGGTTTTTGTCCACACGGCAAAACATTTCCGCGTTCCCGAAAACCCCGATGTGCCGGTGATTATGGTCGGCCCCGGCACGGGTGTGGCCCCTTTCCGCGCCTTCATCCAGGAGCGCAAGGCCACCGGTGCGAAGGGACCAAGCTGGCTGTTTTTCGGAGACCAGAAATCGGCCACCGATTTTCTCTACCGCGAGGAATTCGAAACCGCGGCGGCCGAGGGTTCGCTCACGCGCCTGACCACGGCGTTCTCCCGCGACCAGGCCGAAAAAATCTACGTTCAACACCGCATGCTCGAGCACGGTGCGGACCTCTTTGACTGGCTGGAAAAGGGTGCCTTTTTCTATGTGTGCGGCGATGCCAAAAACATGGCCAAGGACGTCGATACCGCTCTTCACACAGTCGTCGAGCGCCACGGGGGAAAAACCGCCGAGCAGGCGAAGGAATACGTGGACGCCCTGAAAAAAGACAAACGCTACCGGAAGGATGTTTATTAAAACGCCCTCCCGCCTCCCTCTCGTTCTCGCCGGGTTGCTTCTCATGGCGCTGAAAATCGGTCTTCTCCTCGCCTGGGGCTCCCGCATCCGCCGACCCGCCGCACGCCTGAATTCTTGAACTCCGCCCCCCGCCACATCCATTTTCTGGGAATCTGCGGCACCGCGATGGGTTCGGTCGCCGCCGCGCTTCGCGACCAGGGATTCACCGTCACCGGGCAGGACGACAATGTTTACCCGCCCATGTCCACATTTCTGGAATCCCGGGGCATCGAGATCACCCGCGGCTTCCGCCCCGCCGACATCCCGCCGGCCGACCTCGTGGTCATCGGAAACGCCATGTCGCGCGGCAATCCGGCGGTGGAGGCGGTCCTCAACAGCAGGCGTCTTTATCTGTCGCTTCCCGAGACCCTCCGCCACCATGTGCTGCGCGGGCGGCGAAATCTCGTCGTCACCGGCACCCACGGAAAAACCACGACGACCTCGCTGCTCGCTTGGATTTTCGAATCGGCGGGCCGTGCTCCGGGCTATCTGATCGGCGGCATTCCTGCCAACCTCGGCCAAGGTTCGAACCTCCGGGAATCCGAGTATTTCATCATCGAGGGCGACGAATACGACACGGCCTTCTTCGACAAGCGCTCGAAGTTCGTCCACTATCTTCCCGAACTCGTCATCGTGAACAACATCGAGTTCGACCACGCGGATATTTACAAGGACATCGAGGAAATCAAAACCAGCTTCCGGCGTCTTCTCCAGATCGTTCCCACCGGTGGAATCGTGCTGTTCAATGCCGACGATGCCAACTGCCGCGAGGTCGCTTCCACCTGTCCCGCTCCCGCGGCGGGCGTGGGTTTCGGGGAATCGGCCGCCCACCGCATCGGAGGGGTTTTTTACGATCCCTCGGAAACCCGCTTCGCCCTGGACGGCGAGCCTTACCTCCTTCCGATGGCGGGCGAATTCAATGTGCGCAACGCGGCCATGGCGGTTGCCGCCGCCCGGTTCCACGGCCTCGCACCCGCCGTGATCCGCGACGCGCTGGCTTCTTTCCAAGGAATCCGCCGCCGCCAGGAAATTCGGGGCATCGTGAAGGGCATTACGGTCGTGGACGACTTCGGCCACCACCCGACCGCGATTCGGGAAACCCTCGCCGGATTGCGGAAAAAATTCCCCGGCGCGCGCCTTTGGGCTTTGTTCGAACCGCGATCGAATACGACCCGCCGGGCGGTTTTTCAACACGACCTGCCGGCCGCATTTGCCGATGCCGACGGGGTTTTCCTGTCCCAAATCGCCCGGTTGGAGCAATTGCCCGAGGCGGAGCGCCTTCAGCCCGCCCGTGTCATCGAAGACATCGCCGCCACCGGCAAGCCGGCCTTTTACGAACCCACGGCGGACGCCATCATCGAGCGGTTGCGCCCGCTTGTCCGCAACGGGGATGTCATCGTGGTCTTCAGCAACGGGGGATTCGACGGCATTCATCAAAAGCTTTTGGAGCGCCTTTGATCGATGACCACCCGTGATGTCCGCCGGTTGCTTCCTGCTTCTCCCACCTTTCCGCAACAAAGGCTTGACGCCGCGTGTCCCGATTGGAAAAACATGACCTTCACACCAAGTCCGGCCTGCTGGCTCCAAGAGCGGCGCCCCGCCGGACCACAGCCCATTCTCTTCGATGTTTGACAACCTTTTAGGCCTATTTTCCAGCGACATAGGGATCGATCTGGGGACCGCCAACACCCTCGTTTACGTGAAAGACCAAGGCATCGTCCTGCGCGAGCCTTCGGTCGTGGCGGTTCAGCAAGGCACCAACCGTGTGCTCGCCGTCGGCAATGAAGCCAAACGCATGTTGGGCCGCACCCCCGGCAACATCGTGGCGATCCGTCCGCTCAAGGACGGGGTCATTGCGGATTTCGAAATCACCGAGGCCATGCTGCGGCATTTCATCAGCAAGGTGCACAACCGCCGCCGGATGGTCCGCCCGCGCGTCGTGGTGGCTGTTCCCAGTGGAATCACCGAGGTGGAAAAACGCGCCGTCAAGGACTCCGCCACCCACGCGGGAGCCCGCGAGGTCTATCTGATCGAGGAACCGATGGCGGCCGCCATCGGCGTCGGACTTCCCGTCCAAGACGCGGCGGGCAATATGATCGTGGATATCGGCGGAGGCACCACCGAGGTGGCCCTCATTTCACTTTCCGGGATCGTCTTCAGCCGCAGTGTTCGCGTGGCGGGTGACGAATTGGACGAGGCGATCACCAACTACATGAAGCGCGCTTACAACCTTATGATTGGCGAGCGCACGGCGGAGGAGATCAAGATCAAGATCGGCTCGGCCTACAAGCTGGAGAAGGAAGTGGGACTCGAAGTGAAGGGCCGTGACATGGTGGCAGGCCTCCCGAAAACCATCTCCATCTCCTCGCAGGAGATCCGCGAGGCCCTCATGGAGCCCCTTTCGACCATTGTGGATTCCGTGCGCATCACGCTCGAGCGCTGCCCGCCCGAGCTCTCCGCCGACCTCGTCGACCGGGGATTGGTGCTCGCCGGGGGAGGGGCTCTTCTCCGGGGTCTCGACCGCTTGATTGCCGAAGCCACCGGCCTCCCCGTCCACGTGGCCGAGGATCCACTCAGCGCTGTGGCAGAGGGCACCGGCCGCGCCCTCTCCGAACTCAAATTTCTCCGTGCCGTCTCGGCCGAACGTCCCAACGGCCGGTGAGCTTTTGCGACGCGGTTGACCGCATCCCGCCGAGATGAACAAATTGCACATCGCCCTTGTGGTGGCGGCTGTGGCCTTGGGAATCTACGTCTCCACAATTCCCGCCGGCTCGATGCAGGCCCTCCAGTCGGGTTTTCTCGGAGTCCTTTCCCCGTTTTTAAAAACCGGAAGTGCAGTGCAGGAAAACCTCGGCACCGTGGGCAAGCGCTTGAAAACCCTCGATGAGCTGGAGGTCGAAAACGACCGCTTGGCCCGTGAAAACAGGGAACTCCGGACCACCAACAACCTGCTCAACGATCTGAAAGTCGAGAACGACCGGCTGCGCCTTGCACTGGACTTCCGGGAACGCTCCTCGTTCCGTCTCACTCCCGCCCATATCATCGGCCGCGATGCTTCGACCTGGTGGAATACCATCCGCATCAACCGGGGGTTTGAGGATGGCGTCGAGGCCGACATGCCGGTCCTGACCGACCAGGGTGTGGTGGGCAAAACCACCACGGTTTCAAAAAACGAAGCGATTGTGGTGCTTGTGACCGATGAAACCTGCCGCATCGCCTCCCGCATCGAAGGCACCCGCGAGCAAGGCATCCTCACCGGACAGCGGGTGCAAAAAAATGCCACTGACGCCGTGCTTCAAATGAACTTTCTTTCAAAAAACGCCCGGATCGAACCTGGCCAGTTGGTGGTGACCGCCGGGGTTGCCCAAGGATCGTTTCCCGCCGGGATTCCGATTGGCAAGGTGACCGAATTCAAGTTGCGTGCCCTTGACGGCCAAGCGCTCGTCGAACCACTCGTGCCCCTGGCCTCGATCGAGGACGTTTTTGTTCTCACCGGAGCAAAATGACCAAGACACTGATCGACCTGTCGGCACTTTTTCTCGGGGTGGTTCTGGCCATCATTGTGCAAGACGCCTTGCCGCCGATGACCGATTTTCACGGAGCCCGCATTCTTCTTGTTCCGCTGCTCTTTTGTTATGCGGCGATTGTTCTGCCATTTCCGGCCATGCTGGTGGCCGCCCTTTACACCGGATTTTTATGCGATTTGGTTTATCTTCACGTGGTCGCGGGGAAGGTTGAAATCCCCGCCGGCGCGTCTATGGTGTTCTTCGTGATCTTGGGATGTCTTGCCAGCGGGTTCGAACCGGCGATGAAAAGCCGGAATCTCTGGCCCTTCGCGCTCTTGAGTGGCGCGGGCACGTCCTTTTTCCTGCTTTTGCAATTTCTTGCCATCACCTGGCACCGTGGCGGACTTTTTTGGGATGACACGGTGACCTGGAGAATCTTTGCGCCCGGCCTCATGGCAGCGCTCCTCGCCCCATTGTTCCACTGGACATTGTCGCAAATGGACCGCTTGATTCCGGACGGCTCGCGCAAACTCCGAGCCGCCCCGCGATGAAGCGCACACGCCCCGCCCTCCGCATCGCCTTCCTTGGAGGTCTTGTCGCCCTCGCCTTTGCGGCCCTGATCGCCCGCCTCTGGGATGTGCAAATCACGCGCGGCCGCGAATATGCCTCGAAAGTCAGCACCAGTTCGCAAGTCACCGTCCGCCTCCCGGCCGTGCGGGGGGAAATCCTTGACCGAAACGGTGTCAAACTGGTCGAAAACCGTGCCAGTTTCGAAGTCGAATTCTACCTGCCCGACATGGTTCGCGCCTACCGCGAAAGCCGTGGCAGCGTGCCGATGACGAGCTACCGGGGCCGCGTTCACAACATGCCCCGGGATCTTCGGGAAGCGGACATTGCGCGCATCGTCTCGGAGACTGTGATCCCCCGCATGGAGGAATTGGGCGTGGCCCGCGACTACAATACCACCGCGCTTCAGATGCACTACCGCAACAACCGCGAGGTGCCCTACAACTACCGCCAGGACCTCGGCTTCGAGGAGATGGCCCTCTTCTCGGAGAAAAACCTCGGCCTTCCGGGCGTCAACGTCACCGTGAAGCCGGTGCGCTGGTATGTTTACGGGGCTTTTGCGCCGCATCTTCTCGGCTATGTGGGCTCGCCCCGCGACCTCGACAAGCTCCCCGACCTCTCGAAGTTCGATTTTTACGAGCCCGATGTGGAAGGCAAGGCCCAGCTGGAACTCGCTCTCGACAGCGAACTCAAGGGCAAGCCTGGCGCCCGCATCCTCCAACGCAATGCGAAGGGTGTCATCGAGGGCGAAATCGGCCGCCGGGAACCGGTGCAGGGCAACAATGTCTACCTCACTCTCGACGCCCGCATTCAATACCTCGCCGAGCAGGCCCTCCGCCATGTCGGCCGGGGTGCCGCCATCGTGATGGATCCCCGCAACGGCGATCTCCTCGCCATGGCCTCGGTGCCATCCTATGACCCGAATGTCTTCATTCCCTCAGTGCCCGCCCGCACCTGGGCGGAAATCAACAAGGACGAGACAAACCCGCTCGTGAACCGCGCCATCAGCGCCTACGCACCGGGTTCAACCTACAAAATCCCGATCGCCCTTGCTGGCCTCAAGGCGGGCTTGCAGGACAAGTGCTTCAGTTGCTACGGGGGTGTTCAATACGGCAACAAATACATGCGTTGCTGGATCGCCGAGAAGCGCCGCACCCATGGCAAGCTGTCGCTCGAGGATGCGATCAAAGTGTCGTGCAACGCCTATTTCTACCAGTTCGGCAACGCCGCCGGCATCGATCAGATCGTCGCCATGGGCCGCCTGCTGGGCCTTGGCCAAAAGACCGGGCTTCCACTCTCGGGCGAGTCGCCGGGCGTCCTGCCGGGTCCCGAGTGGCTTTCGTTCGCCAACCCCCGCGCCCGCTGGAGCAACGGGCTCACGGCCAACACCGCCATCGGCCAGGGCGACGTTCTTGCCTCGCCCCTTCAAATGGCGGTGGTCACGGCTGCGGTCGCCAATGGCGGCACCGTTTACCAGCCCCGTTTGATCGAAAAAATCGTGGGCCAGGACGGTCGCGTGGTCTCCCAACCGCCCCCGGTGGTGCGCGCGCGGCTTACTGCCGGGGGAGGGGTCACCGCCGAGCAGATCGAAGCCGTCCGCAAGGGCATGTGGGAAGTCGTCAACGAGGGGGGGGGCACCGCCTCCCGCGCCCGCAATGACACCCTGACGACCGCCGGCAAGACTGGCACCGCCCAATTCTGGCGCTCGGGGATCAAGGACAACCACACCTGGTTCATTTCCTTCGCCCCCTACGAAAATCCGGAATATGTCGTGGTCACGTTCGTTCAAGGCGCCAAGTCCGGCGGCGGCGTTTCCGCTCCGATTGCGGCGGAAATCCTCAAAGGCATCCAACACCTCAAGGACGGATCCGAACCGGTCCAACTGGCCGCCCTCCCGCCGGCGCAGGGAAATTTTCTGTTCACCGAAAGCATCGATTTCGATCGGGCCACTGTCGCCGCCAACAAGCTCAGCGATGATGGCGAAACGGCGGAGGTGCCCTCCTCGCCGGCCCAGGAAAACCGCGTCGCCGCCAAGCCGAATGTGCGCGAGGAGGCGGATGATGCCGGCAAGGTCAAAAACAAACCCTCACCCTCCACGGTGACCGCTCCGGTGGTCGCCCAGCAACGCTCAAACCCCATCCAAAACATCTTCCAGTTCATCGGTGGCAAGCGCAACAAACCCGCGCCGCCACAGTCGGCTTCCGACCGCCCCCCCGCCCGATGAACACCACCCCGCAACAGGCTCCGGCCCATTCCAACCCACCACCCCACTATGATTGAAACCGTCAAACGAATTTTAGGCCTCGGCAAGAAGTCCACAGGCATCAAACTTATCGTCAGCTGCGAAAAACTCGAAAAGCGCGTGGCGCTCCTCGAGAACAACCGGCTCGAGGAATACACGATCGAACGAGAAACCGACCGCAACATCGTCGGCGGCATTTACAAGGGCAAGGTCCGCAACATCGAACCGGGCATCAAAGCGATGTTTGTGGACATCGGCTTCGAGAAAAATGCCTTTCTCCAGTTCTGGGATGCCATCCCGGCCGCTCTCGACAGCGGTATCGAAACCGTCTCGCGCGGCGACTCGGGCGCCAAGAAAAAGGCTCCGCGCATCACCCACAAGGACGTGCCGAACATCTACCCGGTGGGGTCCGACATTCTGGTGCAGGTCAAAAAGGGCCCGATCAGCAACAAGGGCCCCCGCATCACCACCGATATCAGCCTTGCCGGCCGCTATCTCGTTCTGATGCCGTTCAACGACCAGTTCGGCATCTCCCGCAAAATCGACGATCCCAAGGAACGCGAGCGCCTTCGCAAAATCCTTCGCGAACTCGACGTGCCGGAGGGCATGGGCATCATCATGCGCACCGTGGGAGCCGGCCAGCGCGCCCGCTACTTTGTGCGCGACCTCAGCCTCCTTCTCGAGCAGTGGGCCCAGGTCCAAAAGGGACTGGAGGAAAAACCCGCGCCGGCCTGTCTTTTCGAAGAGCCCGATCTCATCGAACGCTCGGTGCGCGACTTCCTCACCGACGAAGTCGACGCCGTCATCATCGACGATGCCAAGTCCGCCGAGCGCATGCAAAACCTCGTCGGCCAAATTTCCAAACGGGCCAAAAAATCCATCCAGCACTACACCGGCGTCCAACCGATCTTCGAATGCTTTGGCGTCAAGGCCCAGATCGATGCCGCCTTCCACCGCCAGGTCTGGCTTCCCTGCGGCGGCTACATCGTGATCGACGAAACCGAGGCGATGATCGCTGTGGACGTCAACACCGGCCGCAACAAGGGAGCCAAGGACATGGAAAAAACCATCCTTCAAACGAACCTGGAAGCCGCCGATGAAATCGCCCGCCAACTGCGCCTTCGCAATATCGGCGGGTTGATCGTTGCCGATTTCATCGACATGAAAAACCGCCGCGACCAGCAGGCGGTTTACCAGCGCATCAAGGATCGCCTCAAGCGCGACAAGGCCCGCACGCACGTGCTCCCGATCTCGCAACTCGGTCTCATGGAAATGACCCGCCAGCGCGCGAACGAATCCCTCGCCAGCTCGATTTTCATTCCATGTCCCCACTGCGATGGCAAGGGGATGATCAAAAGCCCCATGACCATGAGTGTGGAACTCCAGCGCGCCCTCCACTCTGTCATGCGCAAGCACCAGGAAATCGTTCACGAAATCCGCGTCACCGTGCATCCCGACCTTCTCCAGCGTTTGCGCTCCGACGACGAGGAACTCCTCATCGACATCGAGCGCCGCTACGCCGGTCGCCTTGTCTTCCGCGCCGACCCCACTTTCCACCAGGAAAAATTTGTCATCTCAGACGCTCAGACCGGCGACGAACTGAAGGCTTGATCCCGCCTCGCGGTCGAACCGGGCTGGAAGCCGGTTTGATTGGTTTGATGCCCCGATGAACTTCAGGTAATGGTTTGAAAAACGACTGGAGTGAAGCTCATTGCGATTCATTTTGCCAGGTTGGGCCCATATCACGTGGCCCGCTTGAGATCGGCGGTGGAAGAGCTGGGGCCGTTGGGCTGGAGGGTGCTGGCACTCGAAACGGCGGGAAACGACGCGACCTATGCCTGGGACCGTGAATCCGCCGGCGTCGGCTGGGAACGGGAGACCGTGTTTCCAGACCGCGTCTTTGAAAACATTCCGCCTGCGGAAATGAGACGCGGGATCGAAGGGGCGTTGAATCGCTGGCGGCCGGATGCGATGGCGATCGCAGGCTGGGGAACGGTGGACGCGCGGGCTTGCCTGGGTTGGTGTCAGAAAAATCGGGTGCGGGCGATCGTGATGAGCGAGACGCGGGCGGTCGACGGGCGGCGAGTCTGGTGGAGGGAGTGGGTGAAGTCGCGGATTGTCCGGCGGTTTCATGCCGCCCTGTGCGGGGGGGAGTCCCACAAACGCTATCTCGTGCAGCTGGGGATGCCGGCGGGACGGATTGCTTTTGGTTACAATGTGGTCGACAACGATCTTTACGCGGCCGGACCGGCACCCGCCGGGACTGCGGAGAGGGTCTCGACCGGGGCCTGTTTTCTGGCATCGAATCGATTTGTGGAGCGCAAGAATCTGGCACGTTTGATCAGGGCATATGCGATTTACGCCGCACGCTCCCCGGGCACCTGGCCATTGGTTTTGTTGGGGGATGGTCCGTTGCGTGCCGGTTTGCAGCTGCTGTGTGGAAACTTGGGCTTGGTTTGGGAAAATTCCGAAGCCCAGCCGGGACTCCGAATGGGCGGCGGCGAAACAGGCCGGGGCGCAACCGGTGGCTGCGGACGCGTGGTCTTCGCGGGGTTTCGTCAGATCGGGGAGCTGCCGGCCTTTTATGCCACGGCCGGAGCCTTCGTGCATCCGGCCTTGGAGGAGCCATGGGGTCTGGTGCTCAACGAGGCGATGGCCAGCGGCCGGCCGGTTCTTTCAAGCCGGAATGTCGGCGCGGCGGAGGAGTTGGTCGTGGAGGGTCGAACGGGTTTTTTGTTTGATCCCGAAAATCCCGGGGAAATCGCGGCCTGTATGGGCAAGGTGGCGGACATGCCGCCGCATCGCCGCTTTGAAATGGGTCTGGCCGCACGGAAAATGGTGGATGACAAGGTTCCCTTGCGGGCATTTGGCGCGGGTTTGGCAAAACTGCTTTCGTGAAGAACACGATGCAAAAATCCACCCCCCATTCCCGGCCATGAGGGTGCTCACGGTGCTGGAGTCCGCCTCGCGGGCGGATGGCGGGATTTTTGAAGCCGAGTTGGCGCTTCAGCGCGAGTTGGCGCTCCGCTCCGGACTGACCGTGGAGGTGGTGGCCCTTCGCGATGAATTTACCGATGCGGATGCGGCGCGATGGAATCCACTGGTGCCTCGTCTGGCGGAGGTTTGGGGTCCTCGGGCTTTCGGATACGGCCCCCGTTTGGCCGGGTTGCTGGATCCACAGGCCGACTTGCTCTATTGCGCGGCGCTTTGGAAATATCCCGGCTGGGCCGCATCGAACTGGCAGAAATCCACCGGTCGGCCGGTTGTGATCGCCCCTCACGGGTCGCTCGATCCTTGGGCTTTGAACAACTCGCGTTGGAAAAAGCGTGTGGCGGCCCTCCTTTTCAAGAACGGGCAATTGCGGCGCGCCCAGTGTTTCCGGGCTTTGTGCGCGGCGGAAGCCGATGCCATACGGGCATACGGTCTCACCCAGCGTATCGAAGTCGTGCCGAACGGAGTGGTGTTGCCGGTGGAATCCGCCGCCGGGGAAACCAGGAGCATCGAGGGAAGGAAAATACTTCTCTTTCTGGGACGGCTTCATCCCAAGAAGGGCCTCGCCGGAGCGCTTCGAGCCTGGGCGGAAATTCCAAATTCGAAGCCGTGGCAACTTGTCATTGCCGGCTGGGACCAAGGCGGCCACGAGCGGGAGTTGGAGGCCCTGTGCGCAAGGCTGGGATTGAAAACAGCCGGCTTTTCTCAGGGAGGCCCGGAGTCCACAGAGGGTTTTCCTTCCGAAAAACTTCAAACTCCCCCACTGAAGGCTGCGGATGTGGTTTTCGCAGGGCCGGTTTTTGGAGTGGAGAAGGACAAGCTTTTAAAGCGTGCGGATGCTTTTCTCCTGCCGAGTCACAGCGAGGGATTGCCGATGTCGGTTCTTGAAGCGTGGGCCCACCGATTGCCGGTGGTGATGACGCCCGAGTGCAATTTGCCGGAGGGTTTCGCTTCTGGCGCAGCGCTTGAAATTCAAAATGTCCCGCATGGAAACCCGGATTGGCAGGGCCTGCGGGCGCTGCTCGAAATGACCGCCGGGGAGCGTCAGACGATGGGCCAGCGCGGAAGGGCTCTCGTGGAAGAGCGCTTCACCTGGGAGAAAGTGGCATCCCGGATGACAGAGGTTTTCGAGAGCGTCCTGTAAATCACTGAATCCTGTCGGGAACCGCCTCCACCGGCCTCACGCGCCCGTCGCGCTTGACGGGCGGCTGGTTCCCGGGCAGGACCTCGGATTTTAGAATCGTCAGTTCGAAGCGGCGGGAAGGGAGTGAACGCGTGTCGCGAGCAGGTCGAGGTCCGTGAATGCCGTGATGGATTCGATACGGCCGGTGCGTGTTCCGGATTCGACCGGGACTTCGACATCCGCTTCCAATGCGGCTCCCAGCAAGGCTTGGCCGACGGCGGCCTTGTAGGAAACGATCCCCAGTTCGGGAGCGCTGTCCCAGGCGCCAAGCAGATTGAATGTTTCACTCTGGCCATCCGGGTAGCGCACGGTCACACAGGTGCCGATCGAGACTTGGGTGGTGGAGGGGTTTTCAAAGCTGGTGCCCTGGGCGATGGCGAGGTCGCGTTCCATTTCCACGCGGCGGCGCTGAAGGACGCGTTGGTGCTCCTTGGCGGCTTTGAATCCGGCATTTTCGCGAAGGTCGCCTTGCTCCTTGGCGATGTTGATGTCGCGTATGTTTTGGGGAATTTCGCGGGTGACGAGATGGTCCAGCTCGGCCTTGCGCTTTTCAAGGCTGGCCCAGGAGACAACCAATCCCGCGCTGCGTTCCTCTTCCTGCGAGGCTCCGGTGATCATGTTCTGCGTTTCGGGGTAGAGCTTGACGATGCGCGCCATGAGCGAGCGTTTGGAGAGGTCCTCGATGGCGGGGGTCAGGAGGAGCTTGCGCATGGTGTCGCGCACCACGTCCCGGCTGGCTTGAACAAGGAGGTCGCCGATGAGTTCCTGGTCGTCGATGAGCAGGTCTTTGAGGCGCGAGGTGCGCTTTTCCGCAAGCAGATCGGTCTCGAGCGCGCTGAAAACGGCCGCGAGGAGTTCCGCGTTGAACAGGTCGGGGAAGCGCTTGTCGCGCTCCTTGCAGAGTAAAATGAGCATCTCGGAGGACATCGAGCGCTCGCTGATCCAGCGCTGAAGCGTGGATTGGAGTTGGTCCTTGCGGCCTTTGCGCTCGAAAAGCCGGAAGATGTCCGAGATCAGCCGGCTCCCCCCGTCCCGGAGGAGATGAAGCGCCTTGTCGATCCATCCCTCTTCAAAGGCCGGTTCGAGCGATTCCAAAACGCGCTTTTGCTTGGTGCCGGAGACGCCGGAGATGAAAACGGTGAGGCGGTGGGGCTCGGATTTCAGAAACTCCGCAATGGTCGGGGCTTCGGGGCCGGCCTCAAGGGACGGAAATTTTTCAATGATTTCGTCCCGGGCGACGAGCATCTCGATGGCAGCCGAGGGTTGCAGGCGGCGGGTGCGCTGCACGACATCGTTGATTTGGCTGATGAGGACATGAACCTCGTCCAGGCGGTTCGAAAGTTCCTCGAGGGAGGAAGTGATTTCGTCCAGGGCGGCAATCTGGTCGCGGGTGTGTCGTGCGTTGCGGAATGCGGAGAGCAGGCGGTCGCCGCCCGGAGTGGCATTTTCCAGAAGCACGTAGGGATCGGTTTTTTTCGAGGGCAGGCCGATCTGGCCGTCCGATTTGAGTTTCTTGCGGGCCGCATCCCACCAGCGCTTGAACGCAGCGGACGTGAAAACGCCGGGGACGAGGGCATTGGTGATTTGCTCGGTCGAGGCCTTGCCGCCGTAGCTGGCGAGGATCGATTTTACCAATGCGGTGGAATCGCTGTGCGCTTGGGATTCGACACCCTCGCGGTCGGTGGCGGTGCGCACAAGAATGTGGTCGGAAGCCAGCGGAGTGAGCGTTTGGGCGGCGTAGGCGAGTTGCATCGCATGGCCCTTCTTGGATTGGAAATCGATGACAATCCGGTCTGCGGGAAGATTCCACTCCGCAACGCGTCCGAAGCCCCAGCTTTTGTGGGTGCAGTGGGATCCGGGCGCGAGGCGGTCGAGTTTCTCGGCGGTGGGTTTGTCAAGCAGGCCGCTTTCAACGGCGGTGGTCAGGTCTTCAGTCATTGGATTGTTTGTCGCAGAAAGGAACGGCTTCGTGCAAGGGCGGGAAATTTGAGGGTGGTTCTATTCCTCGTTGGCGAGGGCGGCGGATATGAAGGCGCGGAAGAGCGGGTGTGGAGCGTTCGGCTTCGATTGGAACTCGGGGTGGAACTGGCAGGCGACGAACCACGGGTGGTTTTTGAGCTCGATCAACTCGACAAGGGTGCCGTCCGGCGAGGTCCCCGAAATGACAAACCCCTTGTCTTCCATGGCGGCGCGGTAGGCCATATTGAATTCGTAACGGTGGCGGTGGCGTTCCAGAGCCTCTGTGCGCCCGTAGACATGGTGGGCGAGGGAGCCTTCGAGAAGGCGTGTTTGCCATGTGCCGAGCCTCATGCTGCCGCCCTTGTCGGTGACCTCCTTCTGGTCCTCCAGGATGGTGATCACCGGATGCGCTGTGCCGGGGTCGAATTCCGTGCTGTCGGCCTCGGCAAGACCGCACACATGCCGGGCGAATTCAATCGTCGCAACCTGCATTCCCAGGCAAAGCCCGAGAAACGGGGTGCGGGACTCGCGGGCATAGCGTGTGGCTTTGATTTTACCCTCCACGCCTCGGTCCCCGAATCCGCCGGGCACAAGCACCCCGGCGACTCCGCGCAGGTATTTGTCGGCCCCCTCGGCCTCGATGTCCTCCGCATCCACCAGAACCATGTCGATTCCACAATCATGGGAGGCCCCTGCGTGGGTGAGGGACTCGTAGATGCTTTTGTAGGCGTCTTGGAGTTCGATGTATTTTCCAACAATCGCGATCCGAACCCGCTTTTTCGGGGCAATCACGCGCTGGACGAATTTTTTCCAATCGCTGAGATCGGGTTCCGGCGTGTCAAGGCGCAGGAGGCGGCAGACGGTGGCGTCAAGGCCCTCGTCACGGAGGTTCAAAGGCGCCTCGTAAATCGTGTGCTCGACATCCCCGGCCTCGACCACGGCGTTCAAGGGCACATTGCAGAAAAGGGAAAGTTTCTCCCGCACCTCCTGGTCGAGGGGCATCTCCGTGCGGCAGATCAAAACCTGGGGCTGGATGCCGATTTCGCGGAGTTTTGCGATGCTTTGCTGGGTCGGCTTGGTCTTGAGTTCGCCCGCCGCCTTGATGAACGGCACCAGCGTGACGTGCATGATGATCGCGTTGTCGGATCCGACTTCGAGAATGAACTGGCGGATCGCCTCGAGGAACGGAAGGCCCTCGATGTCTCCGGTGGTGCCCCCGATTTCGGTGATGAGAATGTCCCCGCCCGACTGTTTGCCGACTTCGCGGATGCGGTTTTTGATTTCGTCCGTGACGTGCGGGATGACCTGCACGGTTTTGCCCAGGTAGTCGCCCCGCCGTTCCTTGGCGAGGACGGTTTCATAAACCTGGCCGCTGGTCAGGTTGTTCGAGCGGGTGAGAACGCAGTTGGTGAAACGCTCGTAGTGGCCGAGATCGAGATCGGTCTCGGCCCCGTCCGCAAGCACGTAGACCTCGCCGTGCTGAAAGGGGTTCATCGTGCCCGGATCGACGTTCAAATACGGGTCGAGCTTTTGGAGGACAACTTTCAAGCCGCGGCGTTCGAGCAAGGTGCCGAGCGAGGCGGCCGCAAGGCCTTTTCCAAGGGAACTGACCACGCCGCCCGTCACGAAAATGTATTTCATGGACGCCGAGACTACGCCAAGAGGCATGAAAATCCAGCACCGCTTCATCACGGGTGGCTCTTGTTTGCATTGGCAGGCGAGGGGAGGGCGGATTATCTCCAGTTCCATGATGAAACTCCTGCCCCTGTTGGCGACGGTGGTTTTGATGGCCGGTTGCCGCACGGTCGATCCCGACGCGCCCGCTCGCGCCGCATTGGCTGCGGCCATCCGGAGCGAACCTCCCGGCGACTACCACATCGGCCGCCGCATGTTTAAAACCGATTACAAAATGTGGGGATGGGTGCGAGAGCCCGGACAGTCGTGGAGTTCGGCGAAACTGGTCATGATGAACGAGCAGGTGGCGCTGGCACCCGACCGCGCGGGGGGCAAGCTTGGCACCGACAACAATGTGGAATACCGCCTCAAGGGCCGTTTCACCGGCTCAACCGTCTATGAGCCTGCCAGCGACCGGTTCTACCCCGAATACCAGGCCCATTCCTACGAGGCGATCGATCGCAACCCGCCGCATATCTATGTGGTGAAAAGCCAAAGCGATCCTGACGTGCGGATCCTCGCTCCTCCGGTCCCGTGATGCGGAGAAAACCCGAACTTCTGGCCCCTGCGGGCGACTGGGATTGTTTGCGCGCGGCGGTGGCCAACGGTGCGGATGCGGTGTTTTTTGGTATCGAAAAACTCAATGCCCGCATGCGGGCGGAAAACTTCGAACTGGCCGGGGTCGGCGAGGTGGTGCGCTTTCTCCACGCCCGCGGTGTCAAGGCCTACACCACCCTCAATGTTCTGGTTTTTCCGCGCGAACTCGACGGGGCGGTAACGGTGCTGCAGGAATTGGAACGCGCTGGCGTGGATGCCGTGATTCTGCAGGATGTGGGCCTGGTTGATCTCGCCCGCCACGCCGCTCCCGGATTGCGTGTTCATGCCTCGACCCAGATGACGATCACCTCGCCGGAGGGCGTTGCGTTTGTGGAGTCCCTCGGAGTCAAACAGGTTGTTCTGGCCCGCGAACTTTCCCTGCGCGAACTCGAAAAATTTCCACCGTCTGTGCCCTTGGAGATGTTCGTGCACGGAGCCCTGTGCGTGGCCTACTCCGGCCAGTGTTTGACCAGCGAGGCCTTGGGGCGCCGGAGTGCGAACCGTGGCGAGTGCGCGCAGGCGTGCCGGATGCCCTACGACCTTGTTGTGGATGGAGCGATCCGCGATCTGGGTGACCGGCGGTATCTTCTCTCTCCTCAGGACCTCGCCGCCGTCAACGACCTGCCCGCGCTCATCGAGCGGGGGGTCCAATCCCTCAAAATCGAGGGCCGCTTGAAATCCCCCGAGTATGTGGCGGCTGTCACCTCGGTCTATCGCAAGGCCCTCGACGCTGCTTGGGAGGGCCGTCCCGAGCCATTGGCGGCCGAGGACGCCTACACGTTGGAGATGGCATTTTCACGGGGCCTTGGCCCGGGTTGGCTCCACGGGGTGAACCATCAGGAATTGGTCGGTGCGCGCTACGCGAAAAAGCGGGGAGCCTTTCTCGGCCATGTCTTGCGGGCCGCGCCGGATGCCTTGTGCATCGAGGCCGCACAGGGGGTTCGTATTCAGCCCGGCGATGGAATTGTCATCGACACGGGGGGCGACACCGACCGCGAGCAGGGCGGGCGCGTGGCGCGTGTCGAGGGCCCGTGGATCTCTTTCGAGCCCGGCCGCATCGACACGTCCATGGTGCCCCGGCAGGCCAGGGTCTGGAAAACCTCGGATCCGGCCCTGGACCGGCGTTTGCGGGCCACTTTCCAAGGGCGCTTGGAACCCCGGGGCGAGAGGTTGCGCAAGATCGACCTGAGGGTCTCCGGTCGCGCGGGAGAGCCCTTGCTCCTGAGTTGTTGCGGGCTCTCTGTGCGGTCCGGGGCTGTTCTTCAAAATGCCCGCAAGCGGCCGATGAGCACCGATTCCCTGCGGGCCCAGCTCGGCAAACTCGGGGGCACTCCCTATGTGCTTGGGGATCTCGAAGTATCCCTGGAGGGCGATTTGATGTTGCCGCTTTCAGAAATCAACGCGCTCCGGCGTGCTCTGGTTGCGGCGCTTGACCAACGCCCTTCCGCTTCCACAACGATTAACTGGAGGTCGGACTTGTCCGTCCCCCGGAGCGACCTCTCCCGTCGGGAGTCGCGGCTGACGGTTCTTGTGCGGACCATGGAGCAACTCGATGCCGCATTACAGTCGGGAGTGGCGGAGGTCATCGTCGACTTTGAGGATATCCGGCGCGCGAAGGACGCCGTGGCTGCCGTCCGGGTCTGTGGCGGGGTCCCGGTTTTTCTTGCAACACCGCGCATCCAAAAGGCCGGGGAGGATGGTATTTTCCGTTTGCTGGAAAAGGCCGGTGCGGATGGCCTGCTGCTGCGCAACCTCGGCAGTGTGGTTTTCTTCCGCGATTCGGCCATGCGAAAAATCGGTGATTTTTCGCTCAATGTCGCCAATGCCGCGAGCGCCGCCGTGTTTCAGCGGCATGGCCTCGAGCGCTTGACCGTGTCCCATGATTTGAATGCCAGGCAGGTTGTGGATCTTCTCGGATCAGCCCCGGCGGAGTGGTTTGAAGTGGTTCTTCACCACCATATGCCGATGTTTCATATGGAGCATTGCGTGTTCGCCGCCTTCCTCTCCGACGGAAAGGATTTCCTCAGTTGCGGCAGGCCTTGTGAATCGCACCGTGTCGAATTGCGCGACCGGGTGGGAATGAAGCACCCGTTGCGTGCGGATGTTGGCTGCCGCAATACGCTGTTTCACGCCAAGGCCCAGTCGGGCGCGCGTTTTCTACCGGATTTCCTGTCGGCAGGCGCCCGGGTTTTCCGCATCGAGTTGCTGGCTGAAACCGCCGTCGAAACCGCATCCATCCTCCGCACCTACCAAAACCTTCTTGCCGGGCGCCTTGATGGTGCCGCGCTGCACAGGGTTTTAAAAACCACCGACCAGATGGGCGTCACCACCGGAACCTACGAGGAGGTCAGAAGGCGTTGAGTGCGCTTTTTGTGACTGGCACCGACACGGGGGTTGGAAAAACCCGCGTCAGTGCCCTTTTGACCCGCGCTTGGAGGGAGGCGGGGATCGATGTCGTGGCATTGAAGCCGATTTGCTGCGGTCCCCGCGAGGACGCGGAGATTCTGGAATCCGCCAACGGAGGCTGTCTCGCCATCGATGAGGTCAACCCCTGCTGGCTGGCCGCGCCGGCCGCGCCTTCGGTGGCCGCCGCCCAAGAGGGCCTGGAGTTGGACTGGGCGCCATTCCGTGCTTGGACACGCCGTCTTGAGGCCCGCCACCGGCACCTCCTGATTGAAGGTGCCGGGGGATGGCTCGTGCCGGTTAACGAAAAGGAAACCCTCGCCGACTGGGCCAAACTTTGGGAGGCCCCCGTCTTGATCGTGGTGGCGAACCGCCTGGGCTGCCTCAACCACACGCTGCTCACTCTTGAGAGCCTCCACCGCCGCGGAGTGGCGTGTGCGGGGATCGTCTTGAACCGGACCTCCCCCGCGCCGGAACCGACCGCGCGCACCAATGCCGCGCGATTGGCCCGCGAGGCGCCGGTGTTGCTGGAGGTGGGATTCGGGCAGGAGTCGATCGATCGCTGGACCGCTGTTTGCCTCTGGGAATCGTTGCACCCGCTGCGCGCACTTGACGAGCCAGTCGCCCCGCTTTCAAATCCCGCCACATGACACCCACCGAGATTTTTCGCCGTCTCCCGGCTGGCGAGGCGGACGCCCTGCTCAGCTGGTTCGCGGCGCATGACCGCAACGCCTACCGGAGCTGCACGTCGATGCTGGCCACCCGCCGGAAGCTCCGCCCGGTTTTTGTGGAACGCAAGCCCCGCCCCGAGCGCAATCTCTGGATCAAGGATGCCCTCTCCAAAGCGCCGAATGCCGATCTCGCCCTGGAAACCCTCCAAATCTGGACTTTGGGCCACAACGAAGCCTTGGTCTGCGAATTTCTGGATGCGCTGTCCATCCCCCACAATGGCAAGGGACTTATCGACGACCTTCCCGCGGAGCCGGGCGAGGAGGTCGTGAAGGCGGCTTTTGAGAAGATCGTCGCCGCCCACCCGGCGATTTCTGTTTTTGTCTACCTGCACCTCTTTTGTGGAATGTCTCCCGATGGCTGGCCCGTCTTGAAGGGCTTGCTCGCCGAGGATAACCGCCTTTCTCCGGAGGCGCTTTTTTCCAAATCATGACGCCATTCCAAGAATCCCTTCAAGGCGCACTCGAGACTTTTGCATCCCTCAAAGCCCTGGAGGGAAAAATCCAAGAGGCCGCTGATTTGGTGACCTCCTGCCTGAAGTCCGGTGGTCGCCTTTTGCTGTGCGGAAATGGCGGCAGCGCGGCCGACGCCTCACACATCGCCACCGAGTTCGCTTGCCGGTTCCAAGACGACCGGTTGCCGTATTCCGCGATTTCACTCAGCGCCGACGGTGGTCTGCTGACGGCCATCGGCAACGATTACTCGTTCCAAGATATTTTTGCCCGCCAGGTTCGCGCCCACGGCGGAGCCGGGGATGTGCTCATCGCCCTCACGACCAGCGGGAAGTCCCGCAACATTCTTTCCGCGATCGAGGAGGCCAAGCGTGTCGGAATGCGCACCATTGTGTTTCTCGGCAAGGGCGGCGGTTTCACCAAGGGCGCGGCCGATATTGAAATCCACATTCAATCCACCACCACCGCCCGCATTCAGGAGGCGCAGAAATTCCTCTTGCATGTCCTCTGCGAGTTGGTCGAACCCCATTTGAAAAAATCCTGAACGCTCCCCAGAGCGCTTGAAATGCCGAAAGACCGCACCCGCCTCGCCGATCTCGACCAAACCAAGTCCCTCACCCAGGACGAATACAAATCGCAGGTCCGCGACCTCCAATTGCGCCTTCTCAACCGCCAGTTGGAGCTTCGGGAGCGAAAAATCCCTTTTGTGATCGTTATTGAAGGCCCCGATGCGGCCGGGAAGGGCGGCACGATCAAGCGCCTTACCGAGCGCCTGGACCCGCGCCTCGTCCGCGTCCACTCGATCAACAAGCCGACTGCCGAGGAGTTGGCCCGTCATTACCTGTGGCGTTTCTGGACCAAGCTCCCCGCGCGCGGCGAGTTGGCGGTTTTTGACCGCTCCTGGTATGGCCGCGTCCTCGTCGAGCGTGTCGAGCAGTTCTGCACCGAGGCCGAGTGGCAGCGGGCCTATGATGAGATCAACCATCTCGAAAAGCTCCTCGTCGACGATGGAACCCTTCTGGTCAAACTCTGGCTGCATGTCACGAAGGACGAGCAACTCGCTCGCTTCAAGTCCCGCTCGGCCGATCCCTACAAGCATTGGAAAATCGGCGACGAAGACTGGCGCAACCGCAAGCACTGGAACGAGCACATCACAGCCGCCGAGGAGATGTTTGAAAAAACCGACACGGCGCTTGCCCCCTGGACGGTGATCCCTGCCAACTTCAAATGGTATGCCCGTGTGAAAGCCCTCAAGACCGTGTGCAAACGCCTTGATGAGGCACTCGCCTGAATCGGACTTTCAACGCAAAGCCGCAGGGTAAACACCCTGCTCGACAAGCCTCCCCAGCGCCTGCACAACCGATGGCCGGTCCTCGCGGTAGGTGACGCCGAACCACGGGCTTTCGACCGGCAGCAACTCGACATCCGCCTGTCCCGCGTGCATAAACGCCTCCACCGCACTGGGGATGTAGTATTCCGATTTGGGAGACCCTGCGGATGTCTCCAGAAATGCCCGGAATCCGACGGCGAGCATTTCAAAAATGTCCGGAGTGAAGCCCCAGCAATTCATCGACACCCGTTCGCTCCCTGAAAAAAGGGTTTCGCTTGCTTCATCTTTGATGACGCTCCCGGCGCGTTGGATCCGGGTGTGTTCGCGGATCCCTTGCAGGCGTCCATCCGCGGCGACTGAACAGACTCCCCGCGACACGCTGCCATGCTCGGAGAGGGTCGTTTCGAGTCGATATCCCGCGAGACAGAACCTTGGGTCCTCCGGAGGGGGGGTCTTCAAAAAATGTCCCATCGCCGCGATGGCCGGGTGACCGTAAAAGTCGTCCGCATTGATTGCCAGAAACGGCTCATCCACCACATCGCGGGCGGCCAGCACCGCGTGACCGGTGCCCCATGGTTTTTCCCGCCCTTCGGGGACAAGCCATCCATCCGGCAAATCGTTGAGGGATTGAAACGCATAGTCGACATCCAAACGGCCTTCAAAGCGGCGTCCCACACGTTCGCGAAACTCACCCTCGAAGTCCCTGCGGATGACGAAGACCACCCGTCCAAATCCGCACCGCACCGCATCAAAAACCGAGTAATCCAAAATCGTCTCCCCGCTGGGGCCGACCGGATCCAGTTGTTTGAGCCCACC
>CAMCXK010000003.1 GCA_945883435.1 Chthoniobacter flavus
CCCACGACCAGCGAACCCACAAAAGCGATGACGCCGCCGATGGCCAGCAGCGAAACCGCGGTCACGGCCGTCCAGAGGATTTTCCATTGGCTTGGTGTGGGACTGGTCATGGGTCAGCGGGTCCGGCCTCGATCATTGACGAAGGCCATGCCTTTCTTTTGGCGATCGAGAAACTCCTTGGCAAGTTTGCGGTAGGCTGTTGCGCCCGGTCCGTGGGGGTCATGTTCGAAAATCGTGCGGCCGTGGCTGGGAGCTTCGGCAAACCGCACGGTGCGCGGAATCACGGTTTTGTAAACCACCTCCTCAAAGTGGTTGCGCACCTCTTTTTCAACCGCCGGGTTGAGGTTGGTGCGCGAGTCGAACATCGTGAGAAGAAGGCCGGAAATCGCCAGCGCGGGATTGGCTCCGCTTTCCCGGATGCGGTCGGTCACCTCCATCAGAAGACCAAGGCCCTCGAGCGCGTAATACTCGCACTGGATGGGAACCAGAATTTCCTGGGCCGCCGCGAGCGCGTTGGACATGAGAATGCCAAGCGAAGGCGGGCAATCCAGTAGCGCATAGTCGAAGCGGTCCTCTCCGCGAAGACGCTCAAGGGCGGCTTGCAGGCGCAGCATATGATCATCCATGCGCGCCACTTCGATTTCCGATCCCGCCAGATCGAGATTCGCCGGCACCAGCGAAAGATGCGGAAGGCGTGTTGGCAAAATCAAATCGCCGGCCGCGCGCACGCCGATCAAGGCCTCGTAAATGCTCGGATGCCCCGCTTCCTTGTCACCCAGCACACTCGTGGCGCTGCCCTGGGGATCGAGATCGATGAGCAGGATCCGCGCTTTTTTTTCGGCCAGGGCGGCAGCCAGATTCACCGTGGTGGTTGTTTTTCCAACCCCTCCTTTTTGATTTGTGACGGCGATGACTTTCATGAGCGGGTGGACAAAGCTTGGACAGCGGGTTTTTGGTCGATGCCGAGATAGCTGAAGACGAGACTGAACAAAAGCGTTTGCAATCCGATGGAAACCAGTGTGCGTCCGGCAATCACCGTGCGGGTGTTCGCAAGCGGGTCGAGATCGCCGAAGCCCGACATGGCCCAGCCATAAAGGATCGTTCCAATCAGGCCCAAGCCGGCACAGACCACCAGAAGCCCGGCCGCGAGACCTTTTTCCAAAGTAAAAAATCCGAAGGCCCGGGACAAAATATGGTTCGGGGGCAGAAACCCGCGGGTGTAGGCGAAAATCCGGACGAAGCAGGCGAGAAGGACCATTTGGTAGCCCAGCAGAAGGCCCATGCCGGCAATGTCCAGCGAATTCAGATCGAATGACACTCCGCCCATGCGCAGAGGACCAGCCATCAATCGCGCAAACAGGGCCCCGGTTGCCACGAGAAGAGCCAATCCCGGGTAGAGCAACAACCACCGCGGGGAAAACAGAAGCATGAATCGCAAATGACGCCAACCGTCACGCCAGCTTCGCAGGTGCGGGGGACGGGAGCGGCCGTCCTTGTGCAGCGTGATCGGGGTTTCCTCGATGCGCAGGCCCCGTAGAGATGCCTTGATGACCATCTCACTGGCGAACTCCATGCCCGGCGTCCGGAGGTCCATTTGCAAAAAGGCGTCTTTGGTCAGGGCCCTCAGCCCGCAGTGAAAATCATGGCTTGGACAGCGGAAAAGAAGACGCCCAATGAACGTCAAGACGGGATTGCCAATCCAGCGGTGCTTCCATGGCATGGCACCCGGATCGATTTGGCCGCCGCCGCCCGGCATGCGGCACCCCATGACAAGATCCGCGCCTTGGCGGAGCTTTTCAATGAAGGGGCGAATGCGCGAAAAGTCGTAACTCCGATCGGCATCGCCCATGATTAAAAACCGGCCACGGGCGGCGTCCATACCCCCCCGCAGGGCATTTCCATAGCCTTTCGCTGGAATGTCCACCACGCGGGCTCCGAGGCGGCGGGCGATGTCGGGCGATCCATCCGAACTGCCATTATCAGCGATGAGAATTTCCCCCTCGACCCCTGCGTCCTCCAAGCCGCGACGGGCCGCGGCGATGCAATCGCCGAGCGTCTCCGCCTCGTTCAGACAAGGCATGACAATCGTGACCTCAGGATTCATGCCGTAACCAGACGCGATCCGACTTGAAAAAGCAAAAGCCGCTTTGGCTGAAGTGGCCATCGCGGCTTTGCATAACGGAAGGGAAACGACTCAGGCCAAATCCTCGCCCAGCGTGTAGCGGGTGAAGCGGCGGATAACGATGTTCTCGCCGAGTTCGGCAATCTTGCTGGACACCAAATCCTTCACAAGGACATCCGGGTTCTTGATAAAGGGTTGCTCCATCAAACAAATCGTTCCGAGATACTTATCAATTTTTCCGTCTACAATCTTCTCCACGATATTGGCTGGTTTGCCCTCGACTTGGGCGGCCGCAATGTCCCGCTCGCGGGCGATGAGATCTGGAGAAACTTGCTCGCGGGTCAGGAAGAGCGGATGGGCGGCTGCAATATGCAAAGTGATATCCTTCACGAATTCACGAAAAATGTCGTTTTTGGCGACAAAGTCGGTTTCGCAGTTGACTTCAACCAGAACGCCGACTTTCCCAGCGAGGTGGATGTAGGAGGCAACGGTCCCCTCCTTGGCGGCGCGGGATGCTTTTTTCCCGGCACTTGCAATGCCTTTCTTGCGGAGGATTTCCTCAGCGGCCGAAAGATCACCCCCGGCTTCGGTCAAGGCTTTTTTACAATCCATCATCCCCGCGTTGGTTTTTTCGCGGAGTTCTTTAACGAGGTTGGCAGAAATTTCAGACATGATTTGTTTGTGGAATTATTCAGCGACCGCAGCGAGTTCCGACGGGCGGGCTTTCGCGTGAGTCCCCTTGCCTTCCAGAATGGCCTCCACGAGTTTGGACAGCACGATGCGGATGGACCGGATGGCGTCATCATTGCCCGCGATTGGATACTGGATTTTATCGGGATTGCTATTGGTGTCGACGATGGCAATCACAGGGATGCCGAGGCGGTTTGCCTCAGCCACGGCGATTTCCTCCCGCACGGTGTCGATGACAACCATGACATCGGGAAGTTTCGCCATTTCACTAATACCACCAAGGTTGTGAAGGAGCTTGGCTCCCTCGCGACGGATGCTGGATGCCTCGGCCTTGTTAATTTTGGCGAAGGCCGGGGATTTTTCCAAGGATTGGATTTCCTTAAGACGACCCACGCTGCGGCGAATAGTGGTGAGGTTGGTCAGTGTGCCTCCCAGCCAACGTTGATTAACGTAGAAATGGCCCGTCGCCTCGGCTGCCTCAGCGATCGCGCCTTGAGCCTGTTTTTTGGTTCCGACAAAGAGAACCTTGCCACCACCGCGCACGAGATCGCGGAGAAACTGGGTGGCCTGCTGGATTTGCTCGATGGTGAGGGCGAGGTCGATGATGTAAATCGAGTTTTTTTCCTCTAGGATGTAATTCCTCATTTTGGGATTCCATCGTTTGGTCTGGTGTCCGTAGTGAACGCCGGCCTCGAGGAGTTCCGTCATGAGTTCGACGTTGGGTTGGGTGGCTTCTGACATGATGCGTGGGTTGGTTTAGCTAACGGCTTTTTGGGATTCTTTTTTCTCGGAGGCGGGAGTGTCGCCGAGGTTGGTGATGTCGACTTTGCGGTTTGTCTCGAAGCCGGTGCCTGCGGGGATCAGGTGGCCCATGATGACGTTTTCCTTGAACCCGCGCAGTCGGTCGACGCGGCCCAAGGTTGCGGCCTCGGTCAGCACACGGGTTGTGTCCTGGAACGAGGCGGCAGAGATAAAGCTGTCTGTTTCAAGGGCGGTTTTGGTGATCCCAAGGAGAACCGGAACGGCCTCGGCAGGCTTGCCACCCTTCTTGACGACTTCTTCGTTTTCGGCTTCGAACGCCAGACGATCCACTTGGTCACCCCAAAGCAGGGAAGTGTCACCTTGCTCGGTGATTTTGACCTTGCGGAGCATTTGACGAACAATGATTTCGATGTGTTTGTCGTTAATTTCAACACCTTGAAGTCGATAGACTTCTTGAACCTCATTCAACAGGTGTTCTTGCAATTCT
Source organism: Chthoniobacter flavus (assembly GCA_945883435.1). Lineage (GTDB taxonomy): Bacteria > Verrucomicrobiota > Verrucomicrobiia > Chthoniobacterales > Terrimicrobiaceae > UBA967. The sequence continues at coordinate 4,062 of CAMCXK010000003.1, forward strand.
TGAGCGCCGCAAATTTCAAGAATTTCATGCGGAACAACCGGCCCTTCGGTCAGTTGCTGGCCTTTTTTCACCAGATCACCTTTGAAGACAATGATGTGTTTATTCAGCGGAATGAGATGCTCTTCCTCAGCGCCTGTCTCCGGATCTTTCACAATCAAACGGCGCTTCGCACGAACCGTTCCGCCGATTTCAACCACTCCATCGATCTTCGCGATGTCGCAAGCGTCTTTTGGCCGGCGGGCTTCGAAAAGCTCCGCCACGCGCGGGAGACCACCTGTAATGTCTTTGGTTTTGCCGATTTTTCGAGGCGTCCGGGCCACACGTTGCCCAGCTGTAACTTTGGCACCCTCCTTGACCTCGATATGGGCTCCGGCCGGGATTGAATAGCTGGCAAGAACATTCTTGGCCTCGTCGACCACAATAATTTGTGGGTGCAAATCCTCTTTGTGCTCGATCACGACGCTACCGCGAACCCCGGTGGCTTCGTCTTTTTCTTGGCGGATCGTCACGCCGGGAATCATGTCCCGGAACTCGATGCGACCCGTGCGTTCGGAGATGATTGGCACGTTGTAGGGATCCCATTGGACCAAGGTCTCTCCCTTTTTCACGCTCTTGCCATCAGAAACGGAAATCGTCGAGCCGACAACGATGTTGTAGCTCTCTAATTCACGTCCATCCTTCTCGCTGTGCAAGGTCAGTGAGGCATTTTTGTTCAGAACAACAAACGTATGGTCCACCGTCTCCACGACCTTGAGATCGTTGAAACGGATGACACCATCGTTTTTCGCCTTGATGATCGGTTGCTTGAAGGTCTGGCTTGCGGCGCCACCAACGTGGAACGTCCGCATCGTGAGCTGGGTTCCAGGCTCGCCAATCGATTGGGCCGCAATGATGCCGACCGCTTCGCCCAGTTTGATCATGCCACCTGTAGCCAAGCTCCGGCCGTAGCACTTGATGCAAACCCCGCGGTTGGACTCGCAAGTCAAGGCCGAACGGATTTTCAACTGCTCGTGACCGATTTTTTCCAAGGCGGCCGCGATTTCCTCATCGACGAGTTGGTCTTTTTTAACAACTGGCTTTCCAGAAATCGGATCCTTGACTGTTTCGCAGCTCGTTCGGCCGATGATGCGCGTCGAGAGGCTGACCACCTCTTCGTCACCCTCATAAATCGGACGCACGACAATTCCGTTGACAGTGCGGCAATCGTCGATGGTCACAATCACGTCTTGAGCGGCATCCACCAGCTTGCGTGTGAGGTATCCCGAGTCGGCTGTCTTCAACGCCGTATCGGCCAATCCCTTTCGGGCACCGTGTGCAGAGATGAAATACTCCAAAACGGTGAGGCCCTCACGGAAATTGGCCGTGATAGGCTGTTCAATAATCTCTCCCGATGGCTTGGCCATCTGTCCACGCATACCAGCCAACTGTTTGACCTGGGTGCGGTTGCCCCGGGCGCCCGAGTCGACCATCATAAACACCGGGTTCATATCACGGCGGTTGTCGTTGTGCTGAAGAGTGCGGAACAAGGCGTTGGCAATCTCTTCTCCGGTATGGGTCCAAATATCTTGAACTTTGTTTTTCCGCTCCCCGTCGGTGATAATGCCACGTCGATATTGCTTTTCGACTTCGCCCACCTCTTTATAAGCTTTTTCGAGAAGCTGTTCCTTTTCCTTCGGAACCATCATGTCATTGATTCCGATGGAAACGCCAGCGCGAGTCGCTTCCCGGAAGCCCAATTCCTTGAGGCGGTCCAATGTTTCGACCGTGACTTGCTGGCCGCTGGTCTTGTAGCAACGCCAGATGACATCGGAAAGTTGCTTCTTGCCGCACACTTTGTTGTAGAATCCGAGCGCGGCAGGCCAAATTTGATTGAAAATGACGCGGCCCGCCGTTGTTTCAATCACCGACTTGGATGGATCCCCGTAAATTGTTTCTCGACCGAAATCGGGGTTTTTAAACAGGATTCGGGTGTGGGTGCGGATGGCGCGTTCGGCGAGAGCCAGTTCTACCTCGTCCGCTCCGCCAAAAAGAGGCAGACGCTTGGATTTATCCGCATCCTCGCCTCTAGGATTCTGCGTCAGATAGTAGCAACCCAACGGAATATCCTGTGAAGGCGTGGTGATTGGCTTACCGCTGGACGGCGAGAAAATGTTGTTCGGCGCCAACATCAACATACGGGCCTCCATTTGAGCCTCCACCGAGAGTGGCACGTGAACAGCCATTTGGTCACCATCGAAGTCCGCGTTGTAAGCGGTGCAGACCAATGGGTGGATCCGAATGGCTTCACCCTCGATGAGCAAAGGCTCAAACGCTTGAATCGACAAGCGGTGGAGGGTTGGAGCACGGTTCAGCATGACCGGATGGCCTTTGGTCACCTCCTCCAGAATATCCCACACTTCCGGAGTCTGGCGCTCGATCAACTTTTTAGCCGACCGCACTGTATGAACGTAACCCAATTCCTTCAAACGCCGAATGATGAAAGGTTCGAAAAGAACCAAGGCCATTTTCTTTGGCAAACCGCACTGGTTGAGCTTCAGTTCGGGACCGATCACAATCACCGAACGGCCAGAGTAGTCCACACGCTTTCCAAGAAGGTTTTGACGGAAGCGGCCGCCCTTACCCTTCAGCATGTCGCTTAAGGACTTGAGGGGACGATTTGCCGCCCCGGTGACCGCGCGGCCATGACGGCCATTGTCAAACAAGGCGTCCACGGCTTCTTGAAGCATCCGCTTTTCGTTTCGAATGATGACTTCCGGTGTTTTGAGCTGCAAGAGTGTGCGCAACCTATTGTTCCGGTTGATAACGCGCCGGTAAAGATCATTCAAATCCGACGTCGCGAATCGCCCCCCCTCCAATGGAACAAGCGGTCGCAAATCTGGAGGGATAACCGGCAGGACATTCAAAATCATCCATTCCGGACGGGTATTGGATTCGGCAAAGCCCTGCACCAATTTCAAGCGCTTGGAGTATTTTTTCCGGAGTTGCTTGCTTCGAGTGGACTGCATTTGCTCCTCGATTTGCACTTGAAGTTCTGCCAAGTCCAGCGAAGCAAGAATCTTTTGAATGGCTTCCGCACCCATGCCGGCTTGGAACTCTTCGCCGTATTGTTCTTCGGCGTCGCGAAACTCGGTTTCGGAGAGGAGTTGCCCCTTCTCAAATGGGGTGTTACCCGGCTCAAGAACCACATAGTCCTCGTAGTAAATGACCCGCTCAAGCTGGCGCGAAGTCATATCCAACATCAAGCCCAAGCGGGAAGGCAAACACTTGTAAAACCAAATATGGGACACAGGAACAGCAAGGTCGATGTGCCCCATGCGCTCGCGGCGAACCCGGGAGAGGGTCACTTCCACGCCGCACCGATCACAGATGATACCTTTGTGTTTAATGCGCTTATATTTTCCGCAAGAGCACTCCCAGTCACGCGTGGGACCAAAGATCCGCTCGCAAAACAAGCCCCCTTTTTCGGGCTTGAAGGTGCGGTAATTGATCGTTTCCGGGTTTTTAACTTCGCCTTTGCTCCAGCTGCGAATGGAATCCGGAGACGCCACGGTGATGGCCACCTCATCAAAACCGGCGGGTTTCGACTCGCCGACGGAGTCGTGAAAATTAAGGTCTTTCATATTGGATTGAACTTTCGCTGTGGGTTTTGAACTGGGTTAGAGAATTCCTTCGGTGAGAGAGGCTGGAGCTTTACCGCCGACACGCACATCCAAACCAAGGCCTTGCATTTCCTTGATCAAGACGTTGAACGACTCAGGCGTTCCTGCCTCTAGAGAATGGTCGCCTTTAACAATACTTTCGTAAATGCGGGTTCGACCGGCGACATCGTCTGATTTCACGGTGAGCAACTCCTGCAAAGTATAGGCCGCGCCATAGGCTTGAAGAGCCCACACTTCCATTTCGCCGAAGCGCTGGCCGCCATATTGGGCTTTTCCACCCAGAGGTTGCTGGGTGACCAAGCTGTATGGTCCAACGGCACGGGCATGAATCTTATCGGCCACCAAGTGTCCGAGTTTGAGCATGTAGATATAGCCGACCACGACTTGCTGATCAAAGGGTTCACCGGTCAAACCATCATAGAGGGTGGACTTTCCGTTTTCATTAACCCAGGTAAAGCCCTCGACTTTTTTGGCATCCGTTAGGAACTCCCGAATTTTTGATTCGGGGATCCCATCGAAGACCGGAGTTGCCACTTTGAATCCGAGTGCTTTGGCGGCAACACCGAGGTGGGTTTCCAAGACTTGGCCGACGTTCATCCGACTCGGAACACCGAGGGGGTTCAAGACGATATCAACGGGCGTTCCGTCTGCAAGATACGGCATGTCTTCTTCTGGAACAATCTTGGCTACAACGCCCTTGTTTCCATGGCGTCCGGCCATTTTGTCACCAACGCTGAGTTTACGCTTGCTGGCGATGTAAACTTTGACTTGCTTGATGATACCCGGATCGATGTCATCTCCACTTTCGATGCGTCCAAGGTTCGAATCACGCTCGTTTTCCAGATCCACGAACTTGTGTTCGAACTGACCGATAATTTCATGAATTTTGTTGCGGATCGGGCTGGGGTCTATTTCGACGTGGTTGTAAACCTTGGCCAGCTTACGGAGCAACTCTTTGGTGATTTTACGGTTCGCAGGAATGATGATCTCCCCGGTTTGGGCGTTCACCACGTCCAAGGGGATTTTTTCATTCAGCAGGATGTTGGAAAGAGCCGCTGTTAATTGCTCATGCAGTTCGTCTTTGCGCTTCGTGAAGTCGTCCACGATCATTTTCTGCTGACGCTTCGACTCGGCGGGAGTCATTTTTGTGCGTTGAACTTCTTTTTTCGACGAGACTTTGACATCCATGACGATGCCGTAGGTGCCCGACGGAACTGTGAGCGAGGTATCTTTAACGTCGGCCGCTTTTTCACCGAAAATAGCCCGCAAAAGACGCTCTTCGGGAGCGAGTTCCGTCTCACTTTTGGGAGTTATTTTTCCGACCAGAATATCACCGGGCTTGACCTCCGCCCCGATGCGAATCACGCCATCGGCAGCCAAGTGTTGAAGGGCCTCTTCGCTGACATTGGGAATATCTTTTGTGATCTCCTCGGGGCCCAGCTTGGTATCGCGGGCACCGATTTCGAATTCATCGATGTGTATGGAGGTGTAAATATCCTCTTTAACAACTCGTTTGGAGATGAGAATGGCGTCTTCGAAATTGTAGCCATTCCATGGCATGAATGCCACGAGGACGTTGCGGCCAAGAGCCAACTCTCCGTTTTCGGTATTTGGACCATCGGCGATAACGTCTCCTTTTTTAACCGTCTGACCCTTGCGCACAATGGCTTTTTGATTGATGCAGGTGCTGGCGTTGGAACGCATGAACTTGCGAAGTTCGTAGACGAAAACGCCGGCTTCAGGATCGTGCTTGATTTTCTTTTTCCCTTCGGGGAGGGAACCGTCCTTGGTGACAACAATCTGGTTCGCGGTGACAGAAGCCACTTTGCCGTTGGACTCCGAGCAAATCACGGCGCAGGAATCTTGAGCCACGCGGCTTTCCAGACCAGTGCCCACCAACGGGGCATCGGAAACAAGCAATGGAACGCCTTGGCGTTGCATGTTCGAGCCCATCAGAGCGCGGTTGGCGTCATCATGCTCCAGGAAAGGAATCAATCCAGCAGCCACTGAGACCAGTTGCTTGGGCGAAACATCCATGTATTGGATTTTTTCGGGTTCCACCTCAAGAAAGTCGCCACGATAACGGGCAGAGACTTTTTCGCCGGTCAAATTGCCTTTGGCATCCACCGTCGAATTGGCTTGGGCGATGTAGAAGTTCTCATCACGATCGCCGCTCAGATACTCCACCGAATCCGTCACACGTCCGTTCGCCACCTTGCGGTAGGGAGTTTCGATAAAACCAAATTCGTTAATGCGGGCAAAGGTGCTCAATGAACTGATAAGGCCGATGTTCGGGCCTTCCGGAGTTTCAATCGGGCAGATGCGCCCGTAGTGGGACGGGTGCACGTCGCGGACTTCAAATCCTGCGCGGTCGCGGCTCAGACCGCCTGGCCCAAGGGCTGAGAGACGGCGCTTGTGAGTCAGCTCGGACAGCGGGTTCGTCTGATCCATGAACTGGCTTAATTGACTGCGACCAAAAAAGTCACGGACAACAGCGCTGAGCGATTTGGGATTGATGAGTTTTTGTGGGGTGATCTGGTCGGTGCTGGCATCAAAAAGCGTCATGCGCTCGCGCACCAGACGCTCGGTGCGGGACAGACCGACGCGGCATTGGTTGGCGAGCAATTCGCCCACTGTCCGCACGCGGCGGCTTCCCAAATGATCGATATCGTCCGTCATTCCATCGCCGGCCCGGAGGCGAACGAGATATTTCATGGCAGCCACGAGATCCTCTTTGGTGAGAGTGCGCTCGTTCTCGTTGACATCCAAATCCAACTTGTGATTGATCTTGTGACGACCCACGCGGCCGAGATCGTAGCGTTTGGCGTCAAAGAAAAGCCGCTTAAGCATGCTGCGCGCATTTTGAACAGTTGGAGGATCTCCGGGACGCAGTTTGCGATAGATGTCCTTGAGTGCTTCATCCTCATCCCTTGCAGGATCTTTCTTCAGGGACTTGATGATGGTATCGTCATCCTTGGTATCCACCACTTTCACTGTCTTGTGGCCCAATGCGAGGAGTTCGCGAACGATCGTTGTGGTCAGGGGTTCGAACGCGCGTCCGACCGTGATTTCTCCGTCACGGATATCGGCAATGAGGACTTTGGTGGCGATTTCTTCTTCGTCGAGTTTTTCGCTGAGTTTGAGAGTTTCTGGCGTGTAGAAGAGATTGATGATTTCCTCGTCGGTGGGGTAGCCCACAGTGCGGAGGAACGTGGTCGCTAAAAACTTGCGGCGCCGTTTGCGACGGTCGAGATAAACGTAAAGGAGGTCGCTCGTGTCGAATTGAACCTCGATCCAAGACCCGCGATCGGGAATGATGCGAAATCCGTGCAAGATTTTTCCGTTGGCATGAACGGATGTTTCAAAACAAATGCCCGGGGAACGGTGGAGTTGGGATACAACCACGCGCTCGGCTCCGTTGATGACAAAAGTTCCTTGGGCGGTCATCAAAGGCAATTCGCCCATGTAGACTTTTTCCTCTTTGGTGCTGCGCTCGTCCTTGTATCGGAACGTGACGTAAAGAGGCGCGCTGTAGGTTTGGCCTTCGCGTTGGGATTCCAAAGCGGACATTTTCGAGTCGCCCAGTTCGTAGCTGACAAAATCCAAGGACGATTTGTCTTCGAAGCCATGAATCGGGAAGAATTCCTTGAAAACGGCTTGCAAACCGACATCCCGCCGCTTGGACGCCGGGACGTCTTTTTGGAAAAATTCGTTGTATGAGTTGACTTGGAGCTCGATCAGATTGGGTGGCTCAATGACCTCATGGAGTTTTCCGAAGTGAATGCGTTCAGACATGGATTTGGGCTTCGTTGCGGTGGTTGGATGTGCGGAGGGAACCCATCGGAGATGGAGGGATCGTCAAACAAAAAAAATCAGACGATCCGGCGGGGTGGTTTTTCCGCTGGATCGAATGGTATCCGGAGTTTGCTCTGGTGTGGTTGAGGAGCAGAGGAGTTTTTTTGTTGGCGGTGTATGAGGGATGGAAAGCTTAAGCGACTGCCACAGGGGAGTCAAGCCGGATGGCCGGAATCCCCTGCGGAGCCGTGCAGAATTTACTTGATGTCGACCTTGGCGCCGGCAGCTTCGATCTTCTTTTTGATCTCGGCAGCTTCGTCCTTGGTGACCCCCTCTTTGAGAGTTTTGGGAGCGCCTTCGACGAGCGCCTTGGCTTCGGCGAGGCCGAGGCCGGCGACAGCGGCGCGGACTTCTTTAATGACGGCGATTTTATTGGAGCCGGCATCGGTAAGAATCACGTCGAAGGATGTTTTCTCTTCGGCGGGAGCGGCGGCGGCAGCGCCTCCGGGTGCGGCAGCGGCAACGGCCACAGGTGCCGCGGCGCTCACGCCCCATTTTTCTTCGAGTTGTTTGACGAGGTCGGCGATTTCGAGGACGGTCAGTCCGCTCAACTGCTCGACGAGTGCGGTGGTATCAGCCATGGTTTTTTCTTTGGTTTTGGTTTTGTCGCTTCCCGAAGCCTCGGGAAATTTCAGGGGGCAGCCGCCCGACCGACAAGGAACCGGTTTCTTTTGGGATCCGACCGCCTCCGGGCGGAGGAGGTCGAAAGTGTGGAAGGTTCAGGCCGCCGGTGCTTGGGCGTCCGCTTTGGCTTTGAGCACGCGGGCCAGACTGGCGGCGGGCTCGTTGAGGATGCGGACAAACGAACTGGCCGGCGTTTGAAGCAGGCCAAGAAGTTTGGCACGGAGGACATCCTTGCTGGGCAACTCGGCCAAGTCATTGACCTGTTCGGCCGAGAGAGCCGCATTGTCGAGCACGCCGGCGCGCACTTTTGGAAGCTTGAACTCGGCGGCAAACGTCTTGAGCGTCTTCGCGGCGGCACAGATATCGCTTTCGCCGGTGACCATCGCTGTCTGCCCGGTGAGCGATTCCGACAATTCGGGCATACTCAAATCGGTGGCCGCGATGCGCAGGAAGGAATTCCGCACCACGTCGAGTCTGGCCCCCACGCCATCAAGACGGGTGCGCAGGGATTCAAAATGGGGCACCTTCATGCCGGTGAAGTCGACGATGAGGAGGTAGGGCGAGGCTTGGAGCTTCTCGCGAATGTCGGAAACGATGAATGTTTTCTCGGGTCTCATGGTTCGGATTTAGTTTTTGAGGTAGGGCGCGGCGTCAACCGACAATCCGGGGCACATGGTGGCAGTCAAGGTGATGGCGTGCACAAACGAGCCTTTGGCTGTGGCGGGGCGGGCTTTGACAACCGCGTCGATCACCGCACTGCCATTTTCCACAAGGGAACCGGACTCGAACGAAAACTTTCCAACCGGAACCGCCACATTGCCGTTTTTATCGAGCTTGAATTCCACCCGGCCGGCCTTGACTTCTTTCACCGCTTTGGCGGTGTCGTCGGTGACGGTGCCGGTCTTGGGATTGGGCATGAGACCGCGTGGTCCGAGCACACGGCCGAGCTTGCGGACTTCGGCCATGGCGGCCGGCGTGGCGATCGCGACGTCGAAATCGGCAAATCCCGATGTGACTTTTTTGATGAGATCTTCAAATCCGACAAACTCCGCACCCGCCTCTTTGGCGGCTTCCGCAGCCTGTCCGGTGGCGAAAACCAAAACGCGAACATTTTTGCCGCTGCCGTTCGGGAGCGGGCAGGTGCCGCGCACCATTTGATCGCTTTGCTTGGGATCCACCCCGAGCTTGAAAGACAATGTCACGGTCTGGTCGAATTTGACAGCCGGGAGGGTTTTGAGGATTTGCACCGCCTCCGCCAGAGGGTATTTTTTCTGGCTGTCGATGAGGGCGGCCGCGGCGCGGTATCGCTTGCTTCGTTGTTTTTGCATGGTTGGTTTGCAGTGCGAGCGACCGGTTCAAAGGTCTCCTGCGTTTGTGGGTGAAGCGCGGAAGGTATCCCAGGAAAGTGAGCCGTCAATAAAAAAACAAAAAAAATTTGACCCCGCCCCCGCGTTGTCTCATGTTCCTAACCCCCCCCGGATCTTCGACACCCATGAAAGCCTACAATATCGAGCAAGCATCCCGCGTGGTCACAGAGCCCCAGATCCTCATCAACATGGTCTCCCGCCGCGTTCGCCAGTTGAACTCCGGCAGCCGGCCACTGGTCGAAGTGGATTTGGGAACCGGTCTGGCCGATGTGGCCTTGATGGAGATATCCCAGGGCAAGATCGTCCTCTCGGACCTCTCGGAACCCGCAACCGCTTGACTTGAGGCTCTGCGGGACCACCCGCGCCAGGATGTCCACGGAGATCACAACCAACCGGAAGGCCCTTCGCGACTACCACATCGTCGAGCGCTTTGAGGCGGGGGTGGCATTGACCGGGACGGAAGTCAAATCCCTGCGTGCGGGCCTCGTTTCCTTGCAGGGAGCGTTTGTTAAAATCGGGCAATGCGAAGCGTTTCTTCACGATTGCACCATTCAGCCCTACGAGAGGGCGAGCCACACCCAACATGATTCCAAGCGGGTGCGGCGGTTGTTGCTTCACCGCCATGAGATCGACCGTCTGGCCATTGCGGTGGAACGCGAGGGCCACACGATTCCCGCCCTGCGCCTGTTTTGGAAAAACGGGCGTGTGAAACTCGATCTCGGACTCGGTAAAGGCAAGCACGCGGCTGACAAGCGGGAGGATTTGAAAAAACGGGTTGAATCCCGCGAGGCCGAGCGGGCGGTTTCCGCATTTCACAAAAAACGGGCTTGATCCGCGCCGGAGGCGCTTTTGCCTGTGCCAGGCCGGTCGTTTTCACCGCCGCAATCGCCCCGGATGCACACCGAAGAGGCGGAGGCGGTTGAGGAGTCCCGGACAATCGTGTGAGGCATCGTTCACGCCGATGGAAAGCTCCGCCCACCGACACGAAACACCCGCCAAGCGGACATTCATCCGATCGATCCTTGCATCGCTCCGGTGGACCGTTCATTTTGAAGGTTTCCATATGAGCCAAACGCTTCTTGACAAGGTGTGGCAAGCCCACGCCGTTCGCACGCTGCCAAACGGGGCCACCCAACTTCTGATCGGAACCCATTTGATCCACGAGGTCACCAGTCCCCAGGCGTTCGGCATGCTGCGGGATCTCGGCCTCCGGGTTCTTTATCCATCCCGCACCTTTGCGACCGTCGACCATATTGTTCCCACGGACGAGCGCGTGGAGCCGTTCAGCGACGATTTGGCGGATGCGATGATCAAGGCGCTCCGGAAAAACTGTGCGGAGCACGGGATCACGTTTTTTGATTTGCCCACCGGCCGTCAGGGCATCGTTCATATTGTGGGGCCCGAGCAGGGCATCACGCAGCCGGGCACAACCATCGCCTGCGGGGATTCCCACACATCCACCCACGGTGCCTTCGGCGCAATCGCCTTTGGCATCGGCACCAGCCAGGTGAGGGATGTGCTGGCCACGCAAACGATGGCCCTGCACAAGCCGAAGGTTCGCCGCATCAATGTCAACGGACGGCTTTCGCCCGGCGTCTACGCCAAAGATGTCATCCTCCACATCATCCGCCGCCTGGGAGTGAACGGCGGGCTCGGGTTCGCCTACGAATACGGCGGCACCACGTTTGATGCGTTCACTCAAGAGGAGCGCATGACGGTCTGCAACATGTCGATTGAGGGTGGAGCCCGTGTGGGCTATGTGAACCCGGACGAAACGACCTTCGCCTACCTTCAAGGACGTCCCTATGCGCCCAAAGGCGCCGAGTGGGATGCGGCAGTCACGCGCTGGCGGGCCACCGCCTCGGACCCGGGAGCGTTTTATGACGACACCGTCACTTATGAGGCATCCACCATCGCCCCCACGGTGACATGGGGAATCAATCCGGGTCAGGCGATTTTCATTCACGAAAATGTTCCGTCTCCCCACGAGGTCCCGGAAAAGGATCGGGCCACGGCCGAGGAGGCGTTGGCACATATGAGCCTTCAGCCCGGCCGGCCCATCAAGGGCACCAAAGTGGATGTGGCTTTCCTGGGAAGTTGCACCAACGGGCGCCTGAGCGATCTTCAGGAGGTGGCCCGCCACATCCGCGGCCGAAAAGTGCGGGCGGGCGTCAAGGCCATTGTAGTGCCGGGTTCGCAAGGTGTCGCCAGCGTCGCGGAAAGCATGGGGCTGGCGGAGATCTTCCGCGAGGCGGGCTTCGAATGGCGCGGGGCGGGGTGTTCCATGTGCCTCGGAATGAACCCCGACAAGCTCGTGGGCAACCAGCTGTGCGCGAGCTCGAGCAACCGCAATTTCAAGGGCCGTCAAGGCAGCCCGACAGGCCGCACGGTTCTCATGTCGCCGCTCATGGTGGCGGCCGCCGCCGTTACCGGCGAAATCTCCGACGCCCGCGAAATCTTCAGCGTGAACTGAACACACCACCGATTTTAAAAACAATGGCACTCGAAAAAATCACCCAAGTCACAGGCCGCGGCGTTCATGTTCCCGGCGACGATCTCGATACCGACCGCATCATCCCGGCCCGGTTTATGAAATGCATCACGTTCGACGGGTTGGGCGAATTCGCCTTTTATGACGCCCGGGCCTTTGCCAAGGCGGATGGACAGGTGCACCCGTTCGACAACCCGCGCCACGCCGGAGCCGGCATTCTTCTGTCAGGTTCGAATTTCGGCTGCGGCAGCTCGCGCGAGCACGCTCCACAGGCGCTTTACCGTTTCGGCATCCGGGCGATTGTGGCCGAGAGCTTCGCCGAGATTTTCTTTGGCAACTCGATCACGCTGGGCATGCCCTGTGTCGTGATGTCGGGGGACAACATCCGCGCTGTGGCACAACTGATCGACAGCGATCCCGCCGCACTGGCGACGGTTGATTTGACGGGCCGCAAGTTTTCAATCGCCGACATGGATTTTCCAATTGCCATTCCGGACCATGCCCACGAAGCCCTCGTGAGTGGCAAGTGGGATGCCATTGCCGACCTTTTGGAAGGCGTGGAAGCCGTGCGCGAACGCGCTGCCGCGCTTCCTTACATGGCGGCCTGAGCGGAAGTCACCGCCCTCCGTAGTAGGCGATCAGGCCCTCGGCGAGGCTGTCGGCGTATTCACGGAAAATCGATGGGCGCTTGCGGCCGGCCACCATTCGGGTCCCCTCGTAGTCCCCGGCTTGGATCCTGGCGTGGACCTCGCGGGAATTCATCACATAGGGCTCGGCATAGACCACCGGGCAATCGAACAGGCGGTTGGCCAAAAGATTTCGGGCCCAGATGTCGTTGCGGCCGGCAATCGCCACGGCATTGGATCCCCGGTAAACGAATGGCGCGAGGCCGGTGGCGCGATTCATGGAATCTGCCAGGCGCAACGTGACCGCCGTCTCCTCGCTGTGGGTTCCGCCGAGGAGCTTGCGGAGCATGTCGAACCGCTGGTCTTCAAATGCAAGTTCCTCGGCGCTCCAGGCACCTGTGACGAGAAAATGAATATGATTTTTTTCGGTCAGCACGGGTCGATCGGGATTTCCCCAAGGTTCGGCGTTGAAGTGCAGGCAGAGGACGAGATCGGGTCTGGTTTTCGAGTTGAGACGGGAGGCACGGGCACGGATTTCCGCCGCACGGTAAAAAAGACGCTCCGCCTCCTTGGCAATGGCAACAGGGGTTGCCGGCAGGTTCTTTTCGCGAAGGGAGGAGGCCGCCTCCCCAGCCAACTTGGAAGGCCGCAAGGGCGTGGCAGGATCGGAACCGCTCCGGGTGAGGGTCACACGCGCTCCAGCCTCCCGCAACCGTGCCGCCAGAAGGCGCGCCACCGACAATGTCAAATCCCCCTCGACAACAGGCTTTGATTTTCCAATCCGGAACCAGCGTTCCTCGAGCCGCGACCACCGCCCGCCGAGGTGGCCGGGATCGAGGGCGATGTGAACACCCGCCAGCGGTTTCCCGGGGGTTGGGGCAAACTCGCCCCGCGCCTTCCAAAATCGCGGTGCGGGCTTTTTCACACCTGCTGCGAACCGCAATTCCAACGGCTTGGAGCCGGTGCGGACAACGGCCCGGTCATCTCGGATTTCGATCCATTCGCGCCATGCCCCGCCGGGGGCAAAAACCCGGTCGAGCTGGTCCACAAACTCGTCGCGGGTGATGGATTCATGGAAATCCTCCAGCCGCGACCAGTCGGGGGGCGGAGCCAAGGGCGAAAGCTTCGCCCACAGGCTCCAAGGGGCGGCGACAAGGATCGCCAAGGCAACAGGACGCATCATGGGAAGATTTTTTAAATGCGTTCCCGCCGCCATGCGATAGAAAGCTGGAATGATCCGGTTGTTATTTCTCGGCGACATTGTGGGAGAGCCAGGGCGCAAGGCCGCAAAAGCGGTGGTCGAGCAAATGCTGAAGTCCGGCGAGGTCGATTTCGTGGTGGTCAATGGAGAGAATGCCGCCAATGGCAAGGGAATCACTCCGAAAATCGCCATCGATCTGCTGCGCTCGGGGGTCGCGGTCATCACCACCGGCGACCATGTCTGGGACCAGAAGGAAATCGTTCCCTACATTCCAACCGAGCCCCGGCTTCTGAGGCCGCTGAACTGCCCGCCGGGCGTGCCGGGCGCAGGCAGCGTGATTCTCGACACCGCCCAAGGCAAGGTTGCGGTCATGAATGTGCAATGCCGCACCTTCATGCCCCAGCCGCTCGACAACCCCTTCACGGCGGCCCGCGACGAGGCCGAGCGCCTGCGCAAGCAAACACCCGTGATTTTCGTCGATGTGCACGGCGAGACCACCAGCGAGAAAACCGCCGTCGCCCGCCATCTCGACGGCCTGGTGTCGGCGGTCGTTGGCACGCACACCCACGTGCAAACCGCCGACGAGCGCATTCTGCCGGGCGGCACCGCTTTCCTTTGCGATGCGGGAATGTGCGGGCCTGTGGATTCGATTCTCGGACGCGAGGCGGAGCCCGTGATCACGAAATTTTTGAACGCCATGCCCTCCCGCTTCCCCGTGGCCCGGGGGATGTCCCAGGCCTGCGGCGTGGTTGTGGAAATCGACCCCTCCACCGGCCGGGCCGGCTCGATCCAGCGCGTCGCCCGCCTGGTTGAGGTCGATTGAGGCCGATGGCGCCTTACCCGTCGGCCTTTCTCGAGGCAAACCGCAGAACCCTTGTTCTCGCCCTCCCGATTGTGGCGGGTCTGTTGGGACAGATGCTCATGGGCGTCACCGACACCTTGATGGTCGGTCACGTCGGCGTGGTGCCGCTTGCCGCCTGCTCGTTCGCCAACACGCTTTTGGTCATGCCGATGGTTTTCGGATTCGGCCTGCTCTCGGCGGTCAGCGTTTCGGTGTCGCATGCGCACGGGGCGCGGAACCGCCGTCAGGCAGGAGAAAGCCTGCGGGCGGGGCTCGCGATCGCCCTGGCCATGGGCCTCGCCGCGGGAATTGCTGCGCTCGCGGGAGTCGGCCACCTGGCTGTCTTCGGCCAACCCGCCGAGGTCAATTCCGCCGTCGGCCGCTACCTGGTGCTGTGCGCCTGGTCGATGGCGCCCGTCTTTCTCACGGGAACATTGAAAAACTTCTCCGAGGCGCTCGACAGGCCATGGCCGCCGTTTTGGATCATGATGGGCGGTGTGGCGGCCAATGTCGTGTTGAACTGGATTTTGATCTACGGCCATCTGGGAGCGCCGGCCATGGGGCTCGATGGCGCAGGTCTTGCCACGCTCCTGAGCCGTGTTTTAACGCTGGCGGCCATGGCGGCGTATCCCCGGTTTTGCCCGATTCTCCGGCACCACCTTCCCGCACGATGGTTGGCGGGCGGTGTGCGGACCGAGGCGGCACGCCTCTCGGCCGTGGGACTCCACTCCGCCGGGCTGGGACTCTGCGAAGTCGGCGGATTTTCCGTGGGTTCGTTGATGATGGGCTGGTTGGGTGTCGTGCCGATGGCCGCGCACCAGATCGCCCTTTCCTGCGCAGCCACCACCTTCATGGTTCCGCTGGGACTGGGCCAGGCCGTGAGCGTGCGCGTGGGACATTGCCGCGGGGGCGACCGCGGGCCGGAGATTCCCGATGTCGTGCATGGCGCGCTGCTGCTGACCGTGGCCGCCATGGCGGCATTTGCGATTGTTTATTTATCGCTGGGGCGGTCGATCGCTCACGGCTTCAGCGACGATGCCGCTGTCATCGCCCTCACTGCCACCCTGCTCGCCATGGCGGGGATTTTTCAGGTTTTTGACGGAATCCAAGTGGTCGCCGCCGGCGCATTGCGCGGGTTTGGAGACACCCGGGTCCCGTTTCAAATCGGCATCGTCTCCTACTGGCTCGTGGCATTGCCGGTCTCCTGGACAGCGGCTTTTCCGATGGGCTTCGGCGCTCCCGGAGTGTGGGCGGGCTTTGTCTGCGGCCTGGGGATTGCCGCGATGGCCATGGGCACCCGCATCCTCCGCATGGTATCGCGCCCGCTGGAGCAGGGAGCGGGTCGAGAGCGACCGGGCTCTTGAATCCGTTGCGAACGGAAATTTGGACTCGGCTTGCTGGCATCCCGAAGTAAAACTCGCTTATGAACCCGACTCACGAACGACTAAGGCGGTTGCTGTGTGAACTCGGCGCGGCGATCCGGGACGGCATCATGGCGCAACGCAACACCTGCGGCGGTGCCGATTTCGCAAAGGTGGCCGGCGCAGGTGGCGGGGATACGATCTACCAGGTCGATCGCGTGGGTGAAGCCGTCATTCTGGCGTGGTTCAACGCCCACTGGCCCGCCGACCTTCCTGTCGAGATTGTGATGGAGGGCTTGACCGGGCCCGTGGCTTTTCCGACGGGAACATCGATCGGCGCCACGGGGTGGAAACTTTTGATCGATCCGGTGGATGGCACCCGGGGATTGATGGTGGACAAGCGCAGCGCGTGGGCGCTGGCTGGCGTGGCCCCGCAGCGCGGATCCGAAACCCGGTTGTCGGAGATTGTCGCATCCTCCATGACCGAGATTCCTGCCACCAAGGTCTGGAGGGCCGACCAGTTCAGCGTGGTCCGCGAAGGCGATGTGGTGGGCACCGCGACCGATGTGCGGGGGGGCGGCCCGCCGCAGCCACTTTTTACGAACCCGAGCCAAGCCCGGACATTCGAGCACGGCTTTGCATCGATGGTGAAGTTTTTCCCCGAGGGTCGCACGCTCACGGCTCAAATCGAAGAACAGCTCTGGGACGAACTCATCGGCCTTGGCAAGCACGATTCGCCGGTTGTCTTCGACGATCAATACCTCTCCACCGGCGGGCAATTCCATGAATTGCTCGCCGGCCGCGACCGCATGGTGGCCGACTTGCGGCCATTGGTGATGCGCCTGCTCGACATGGAGACCCAGCTTGTCTGCCATCCCTACGATGCCTGCGCATGGCTCGTTCTGGAACGGGCGGGCGTGGTTTTCGAGCACCCGCTAGGCGGGTTTCCCGATGCTCCGATGGACACCTCCAGCGGGATCGCATGGGTGGCGTATGCGAACCCCCATCTCGCCGCCCTGGCCCGGCCGGTCCTGCAAAAAATCCTCGATCGTCTTCTGCCATGACACGGGAAAGGCTTCTGGCCGCCACCGGTGCGGCGATTTTAAGGGGACTCTTCGCCACACTGCGACTGGAGGTCCGCGACCCGGCTGGATTTCTATCCGACCCGCCCGGCGGGCCGGTTCTCTTTTGCTTCTGGCACAACCGCATTTTGGGAATCACCCATGCCTTCCACCGCATTTATCCGGCGGCCCGTCGAGGTGTCACCGTGCTCACCAGCCCGAGCCGCGACGGGGAGATTCTCGCACGCCTGGTGGGAGCCTTTGGCATGGGCTCGGTGCGTGGCTCCAGCTCGCGCCGCGGTTCGCAGGCATTGAGGGAGCTCATGCGTCTCGTGCGGTCGGGTCGCGACATCGCAATCACTCCCGACGGTCCGCGCGGTCCACGCTATGCGCTCGGTCCCGGCGTTGTTTCACTGGCACAGATCACCGGTGCGGCCGTGGTTCCCCTCCATGCCCGCTTTTCCCGCTGCCACTCCATGAAAACCTGGGATGGATTCATCATCCCGTTGCCATTTTCGAGGGTCTCGGTCACGATTGGCGATGCCGTGCGGATCGCCCCGACCAACGACGAGGGGAGCTTCGAAACCGCCCGGCGGAATTTGGAAACCCTTCTTCAAAATGGTGCGTATTGACGGAACGGCGGTCGCCGCAAAAGTAATCGATGAAATCAAGGTGCGGGTGGCCACACTGGCTGCGCGCGGCGTCACTCCGGGCCTCGCAGTGGTTCTGGTGGGTGACAACCCCGCCTCGCGCGCCTATGTGCGTTCCAAGGATAAAAAGGCCGCCGAACTCGGATTGTTCTCCCTGAAAAAGGAGCTCCCCACCACCACGTCGCAAGACGAACTTCTCCGCCTCGTGGCCGAGCTCAATGCCGATCCCCGCATCCATGGCATTCTTGTGCAATCCCCGCCGCCGCCGCACATCGACGAGTCGGCTATTGTCCGCGCCATCGACCCCCGCAAAGACGTGGACGGCTTCCATCCGGAGAACGTCGCCAAACTCGCGCTGGAGGATCCCACTGGATTTGTTCCCTGCACCCCGCTCGGCTGTCTGCGGCTGCTTGAGGCCGCCGGCATCGCAACCGCCGGGAAACACGCGGTGGTTGTGGGCCGTAGCATGATTGTCGGAAAACCCATGGCCCTTCTGCTCATGAGGCGCGGCACCGATGCCACCGTGACGATCGCCCATTCCCGGACCCGCGACCTTCCGGCGATCACGCGGCAGGCTGACATTCTCATCGCCGCGCTGGGCAAGCCGCTTTTTCTCACAGCCGAGCATGTGAAAGAGGGAGCCGTTGTCATCGATGTTGGAATCAATCGCATCTCCGATTCCGCCCACCCGAAAGGCTACCGTCTTGTTGGCGATGTGGACTTTGAATCCGTCGCCCCCCGTTGCGCCGCCATCACACCGGTCCCCGGCGGCGTTGGTCCGATGACCATCGCCATGCTCATGCAAAATTGCGTGCAAGCCGCCGAGGCAACCCCCGCCGGTTGAGAGCCTGAAAACCCGGTTTACGTAAAGTCGAGCGGTTGATTCCATCGGGAATTTTCTGTGGCAGGTTTTTGGGCGTTTCCAACCCCTATGAAAAAATTTCTTTTGGCCACCGCCATCGCTACCGCAAGTCTTCTGAATGCCAGTGGGCAGACCATTTTGATCGATTTCGGAAACAATTCCTCCTATCGCGGATACAGTCAGAGCGGTCCCGACGCGAATGGCAATTACTGGACAAGCGTTTGGAGCGGTGCCTACTTTCCGAATCTCCTGGACACCACGGGCACGGCGACCCCGGTAGGCTTTGGATTCGTGACAGTTGGTGGAACCGATAGCTTCAACGGACCTGCAGGCGTTACCTCCAATCCCGCCACGCTTTCAGAGGTGAATTCTGTAACCATCAACACCGCAGCCCTGGGTGTATTGGGGGGATCCAAAGCCGCCGCTTTTGACTATTACACCAATTCCACGATGGCCATCAATGCGCTCAGTGCGAACCAAACGTATGAAATCCGCCTCTTTGGATCCCACAAATACAATGCCAACAACACAACGCGTTACACCCTCTACACAAACAACACTTTTACGACACCCATCACCTCGCAGACATTGGTGGTCGGCGTGAATGGCGCTCACAACGAAAGCAATTTTGCAACTTTCTTCAACGTCGCACCGCAGGGCACCTCAATCTATATCGGCTTCGAAGGCGATGGCGGGACGGGCAATGGCTATCTCAACGCTCTCGCGATCATCGCCGTTCCAGAACCATCGACATGGGCGATGTTCGGCATCGGAGCCGTGGGAGTTGTCCTTGCCGGCCGCCGCCGTTCCCGACGGGAATCCTGAACGACTCCCGCCCGCCCGGGATGACCCGTTTGTCTCCCGCGGATCGGAAGAAGCGGTTTGTTGTCGATCTTGACCGTCAAGGTGTGCGTTGGTCACGATTCGAAGATATGACAAACACTCTGGAAAAATTTTCGATTGGCGTTGGCGATCGTTTTGGCTGCGAGGCCGCGGCGCAACTTCAGGCCTGCCAAATGATGGCTCAGCAAGGAGTCGACGTGGTGCCTGTGTGGAACAAAAGCAACCGCGAGCATCTATTCATCGGCAGCGAGCCGGCCAGCGTGATCGAGGCCGCGCGGCGCGCTGTGGAAGCCGCTGGTTGGACCAAGGGATGGCATGTGGATGCGGATCACATCGGTCTCCAAACGGTGGAGCGCTTCATTCCCCACGCCGATTTTTTCACGATTGATGTCGCAGATTTCATCGGAAAGACCGCCCCCGCCGATGAGGTCGACGCCTTTTTGGCCCGCCACCCGGAACTGGTGGGTGAAACGCGTCTTCCCAAGCGCGCAGCCTCGATGAATGCCTCGCGGGAGACGATCGCCCGGAGCGCCGCCAAGTTCCTGTTGGCTGTTCGCGAAGCCGGGCGCATCCACCGCCACATCGCCACACGGAAGGGCGATGGAACATTCATCGCCGAGGTGTCGATGGATGAAACCGACCTGCCGCAGACGCCCTGCGATTTGCTGGTGATTCTCGCTGCGATTGCCGACGAGGGTATTCCCGTCCAGACGATCGCTCCGAAGTTCACCGGCCGGTTCAACAAAGGCGTTGACTACGTGGGCGACCTGGCCCAATTCGAGCGTGAATTCCACGACGACCTTGCCGTGGTCGCCCTGGCCGTCGAGCGCTACGGCCTGCCGGCGAATTTGAAGCTCAGCGTGCACTCGGGCAGCGACAAGTTCTCATTGTATCCGGTGATTCGGCGGGCCCTTCGCGTTTACGATGCTGGAGTGCATTTGAAGACAGCGGGCACCACATGGCTGGAGGAATTGATCGGGCTCGCGGAGTCGGGTGGCGAAGCGCTGGAATTCGTCCAAGGCATTTACGCCGGGGCTCTGGAGCACTTGGAAGAACTCACCGGACCGTATGCGACGGTGATCGACATTGACTGTGCCAAGCTCCCGACTCCCGCCGTGGTCGCGGGATGGACATCCGGCGAATTCACAGCGGCCCTGCGCCACGACCCGTCGAATCCGGGCTTCAATCCCGATCTTCGCCAGCTTCTCCACGTCGCATTCAAGCTCGCGGCGAAAAAAGGCCCTGAATATCTCGATTTGCTCAAGGCGAACCGCGAAACGGTAGCCCGCAACGTGACCGACAACCTCTACCACCGCCACCTGCGCCCGTTGTTTCTGGAAAGCTGACGCGGGGCGCGCCGGGGTTAGAAAAGAGAAAGCTGGGCTGCGGGCTCCGGCACTAGGCGCTTGCGTGCGGCACGGCCAGGGGAGGCGACGGTTTGCAGCTCGGATTTTTCGAGGTTTTCGAGGATTTGCTTGGCACGGGTGATAAGAGAGTCCGGAAGTCCGGCCAGGCGGGCGACTTGAATCCCATAGCTTTGATCGGCACGGCCGGGGAGGATTTTGCGGAGGAAGATGATCTGATCGTTCCACTCGCGCACGGCCACATTGAGGTTGCAGACGCCGGGCCTGGTGCGCTCCAGATCGGTGAGTTCGTGATAGTGGGTGGCGAAAAGGGCTCTGCAACCGATGTGGTCGTGCAAGTGTTCGGCCACGCTCCAGGCGATCGAGAGGCCGTCGAATGTCGATGTGCCACGGCCGATCTCGTCCAGCACCACGAGGCTTTGCGGGGTCGCGTTGTGAAGGATGTTGGCCGTTTCGTTCATTTCCACCATGAACGTCGATTGCCCCCGGGCAAGATCGTCGCTCGCTCCCACGCGGGTGAAAATGCGGTCGGCGAGGCTCCAACGCATCGACCGGGCGGGGACAAACGCGCCGGTTTGGGCGAGCAGCGTGAGAAGGGCGGTTTGGCGGAGGTAGGTCGATTTGCCAGCCATGTTGGGACCGGTGACCAGCGCGAGAAACTTCCCGTCGGCCCCGAGGTCGGTGTCGTTGGGAACAAATCGTCCACCTTCGAGACGCTGTTCAAGAACAGGATGGCGGCCGTCACGGATTTCGAGCAGCGGGACATCAGTCAGCTCGGGCCGGGTGTGGCCGTGCAAGCGGGCGGTTTCGGCGAACGAGCACAGCACATCAAGGGTGGCGATCGAGGCAGCGGTCTCCTGCAAACGATCCATTTCGGCGAGCACGCGCTGCCGCAGATCCTGGAAGATCTCGATCTCACGCGCTTTCGCACGCTCCTCCGCGCCGAGGATGCGGCCTTCCATGTCCTTCAGTTCCGGCGTGGTGAAGCGTTCGCCGTTGACGGTCGTTTGCTTGCGGATGTAGTCCGCTGGAACCGCCGGAAGATTGGATTTGGTGACTTCGAGAAAGTAACCGAAAACCGAGGTGTATCGAACCTTGAGGGATTTGATACCGGTGCGGGCGATCTCCCGTTCTTGAAGGTCGGCGATCCATTTTTTCCCCTCGAGGGAGGCGCTGCGCAACGAGTCCAGATCCGCATCGAAGCCTGTTTCGACGAGTCCTCCATCGCGAAGAATCGCCGGGGGTTCGGCGACGATTGCCCGGCGCAGGAGGTCGGAGAGCCCGGGCAGGGCGTGGAGACCGCCGGGAAGCTCCTCCAGCAGGCGTGACGGAAGGCCGAAGCCTTGGGATCCCCCCAGGCAGGCTGCCAGTGGAGGAATGGCCAGAAGGGAGGAGGCGACCACGGCCAAATCACGGGCATTGCCGGCATTTCCTCCCAGGCGGGAGACGGCCCGCTCGATATCACGCACCTCCTCGAGCCGCTCACGGATCTGCCCGAGTGCCAAGGGATCGTCCAGCAGCGCGGCCACGGCCTCCTGGCGCCGCTCGATCGCACCGCCCTCGCACAGCGGGTGCAAGATCCAATCCCGCAACAGCCGTGCCCCCATCGGCGTGCGTGTGCGGTCGAGCGCGCCAAGGAGCGTGTGCTCGCGACCGGCTCGGGATTGGACCAACTCGAGGTGGTGCTGGCTGGCGGCATCCAAAATCAGAAACTGGCTCCGGCGGTAGGGTTGCAGAGAGCGCAGGTTGGCCGCCGGGCGGCGCATCTGGCGGGTGACATAGTGCAGCAGGGCGCCGGCCGCCCCGATGGCCGATGGCATGTCGAGGCACCCGAAACCGTCCAGCGAATGCACTTGAAAATGCACCCTCAACGCCTCGGCAGCGACATCGGGCTCGAACAAATAGCCGTCCAGCGGCGAGGGACGGGATGCCAGTTGAAAGTCCGATTCCAGATGGCCGGGCACAAGAATTTCGGAGGGCGCCACGCGGGCAAGTTCATCCGCAAGGGCCTCGGGAGCGTCCACCTCCGTGAGGCGGAAGCAACCCGTGCTCAAGTCGCAGAACGCCAGTCCCCAGGAATCCTTGTGGCGGTTCAAGGCCGCAAGAAAATTGGGCGCGCGTTCGTCGAGGCCGAATTCATCCAGCGTCCCGGGACTGATAATCCGGGCAATTTCGCGGCGCACGAGTTTCCCGGCCGTGACCTCGCCGACCTGATCGCAGATGGCCGCGCGCCAGCCGGCAGCGACGAGTTTTTCCAAATAACCCCTGGCGGCGTGGTAGGGAACTCCGCACATGGGCATCGTGCCACGCTTGGTAAGGGCGACGTTCAAAATACGGGACGCCTCGAGCGCGTCGTCACCGAACAGTTCGTAAAAGTCCCCGAGGCGGAACAGCAGCAGCGTGCCAGGCGGCAATTCCCGGCGGATAGCCTGGTATTGCTGCATCATCGGCGTTTCCGAGGCCATGGTCAGCGGGATTTCAAAAACGCGTCGAGCGGGCTGGTGGCGCTGGCCTCCGCGCCTTGCAAGGGGAGGCCGGCCTCATGGGCTTCGCGGGCCGATTCCACGGCGCCGCGGAACGCCCGGGCCATGCGCACGGGATCGCCCGCGGCGGCGATGGCGGTGTTCACAAGCACGGCGTCAGCCCCCATTTCGAGGGCCTCGGCGGCGTGGCTTGGCGCTCCGATACCCGCGTCGACAATCACCGGGACGGTGGCTTGGCGGATGATGATTTCAATCTGGGCGCGGGTGTCCAGGCCGCGATTGCTGCCGATCGGCGAGCCGAGCGGCATCACGGTGGCGGTGCCGATATCCTGAAGACGGCGGGCAAGAACGGGGTCGGCATTGATGTAGGGAAGAACGGTGAAACCCTCGGCGACGAGGGTTTTGGCGGCCTCGAATGTTTCAACCGGATCCGGCAGGAGGTAATGCGGATCCGGATGGATTTCCAGCTTCACCCAGCGGGGAAGGCCGGCGGCAGCGGCCAAGCGGGCCAATCTTACCGCCTCGGCAGCATTCATCGCCCCGCTGGTATTGGGTAGAATGAGATAGCGGGCCGGATCGATGAATTCGAGAATGTTGGCGAAAGGATCGCCGCGTCCACTCAAGTCCGCCCGCCGGAGAGCCACCGTCACAATCTCGCAACCGCTGGCCTCCAGCGCCTCGCGCATGGTTTCGTGGGATGAAAATTTTCCGGTGCCCAGCAGGAGACGGGACGAGAACGGACGCTGCGCAATGACAAGTGGTGACGGCACGGTCGGTCAATCATGCTAACCACGCAGGAACCACGCAAGCGGGATGTGGTTGCGGACATCAAATCCCCCGCTGGCGGGGTGTGATCGCCCTACAAAGGGACGGGTTGGGCGAGTATGGCAAGCTCGTCGCGGGTGAATCCCAAGTGACGCGCCAGCAAGAGATACTCGTCCTCCAAAGTGTTTCCGAAGACGACGGGGTCGTCCGTGCTTAGAGTGCAGCGCACACCGGCATCGAAGAGGCCGCGCACGGGGTGGGCGTCCGGAGAGCCAACAACTCCGAGCTTGACATTGCTGACCGGACAGACATCGAGAGTCACATCCTCTTGGAGCAGCAAGTCCACCACCGCGGGGTCTTCGATGGCGCGCACGCCGTGCTGGATTTGGCGGACGCCGAGGGATTCGATGGCGTAGCGGATGAATTCCGGGCCTTGAAATTCCCCGGCGTGGGCCTTGGTGCGTTTCCCGGCGTCACGGGCGCGTTGCCAGTAGGCAGGTGCGAGTTCGCTCACGGGAATGTCTTCCGGGCCGTGTAGATCGATTCCGTCGAGCGAGGACCAGGAGAGGGCCTCCTCGAGAACGGGCGTCATGCGTGGTGTCCAGCCATTGTGATGGATGCCGAGGAAAATGCGCACCGACAATCCCTCGGGCACAGCGGCGCGAAGGGCGTCGGCGACCTCGCGTCCATCGAGGTTCTGGAAATCCACACATCCGGAGGCGAAGCTGATTTCCATCGAATGGACATTCCGGGCGAGTCGGTCACGGAAAACGGCCGCCGCGCAGTCGTGGTAGCGCTGGGGAGTGGTGAAAAAATCGGCGGCGTATCCGATGAGTTGGGTCTCAAACTCTGCAAAATCGCGAAAGCGGAAGCCGGGGTGCCACGAGGCGGGGGCAGTCTGGTATTTGTCCGGATGCGCGGCCCGCAGAAGCTCCCAGGGAAGGGCTCCTTCAATGTGGAGATGATGCTCTGTTTTTGGAAGCGAGTGGATGAAGGCCCGCAAACCGGTGTCGTCCGTTGCTTGCATCAGGCCGGGCGGGCTTGCCAGAGGATGCTGTGATCGAGCATGGCATCGTTGTCGAAGTGGAAGTATCCGAGAAAATCCTCCCCGCCAATCATCCGGGGCAGCCAATGGATGTCGTCGGCCCACATTTCCTCAAATGGAATGGAATCCAGAGGAACCCAAAAGGGCAGGGCTTCCTCGGTTTCGATCAGTGTGCCTTCGTGACCGGAGGCCGAAAACACGGTGCAGTGCAAGCTGTAGCCATCGACAAATTGAAAATGCAAAACCCCGCGCCGGGCCAAGGCAAGGGGAGTGATGCCAACCTCTTCACGGGTCTCTCGAATCGCACACTCCAGCGGCGACTCTCCTGGTTCAATGCGACCGCCGGGCCCGTTTACTTTTCCGGCCCCCATGCCGCGCTTTTTCCGGATGAGAAGAATCCGACCTTCTTGAATGACAAAGCAAAGGGTCGCCCGCTCCCGGGGAGTCCAAGCCGCCCAGAATGCATTCATAAGCAGTGCCTCAAGGGAGGAGATCGGTAAGGAAGCGCGGGAAAACGCCGAGAACCAAGATGGCGGCGACACAAGCAAAGATCGCCATTCGGGAAAGCGGGCTTACAGGAACCGGGCCCGCTTCGTCGCCCGCCGGTTGCCAATACATGGCCCGGATCACTTTGAAGTAGTAGTAAAACCCGCTGGCAACGGCGATGACTCCCAACACAGCAAGCAAGTAAAGACCTTGATTCAATGCGGCTTCAAAGATGAAGAACTTCCCGAAAAACCCGATGGTAAAGGGCACCCCGGCCAGAGAGGTGGCAGCGACAAGCATGGCAAATGCCAGCATGGGCGAGCGCTTCGCCAGTCCATTGAAATGCGCGAGGTCATCGCCCCCGGCGGCCTTGGTCACAGGCACCAGCACAAGGAACGAAAGGAAGGTCA
The DNA here is from genome assembly GCA_945883435.1 of Chthoniobacter flavus. Taxonomy (GTDB): domain Bacteria; phylum Verrucomicrobiota; class Verrucomicrobiia; order Chthoniobacterales; family Terrimicrobiaceae; genus UBA967. The sequence continues at coordinate 30,056 of CAMCXK010000003.1, forward strand.
TCACAAGATAGCCGCCCAGATAAAAAACAACCGCTTTGCCCGCAAAGGAATCACCGATGGCCGCAAGGCCGATGAGGAGATAGCCGGCGTGGGCGATGCTCGAGTATCCAAGCAAACGCTTGAAATTCGTTTGGGGAATCGCTGACAGGTTGCCGAAGAGAAGCGTCAACGCCGCAAGAAACACCAGGGCCAAGGTAAGCTTTTCCTGAAAAGCAGGCACCGTGAAAAACGGTTGCAGCACACGAATCAAAACCACAAAACCGGCCGCTTTGGAAGCCACGGCCAAGAACGCCGTAATCGGCGTGGGTGCCCCTTGGTAGACATCCGGAACCCAGAACTGGAACGGGGCAGCGGCGATTTTAAATCCAATTGCCACCAGCACCAATCCCAAACCGAAGAGGAGAGCCGTGTGGTTGGCCACCGGGATCACCGAGAGGCTCTTCTGAATCGCATTCAGTCCGGTTTCCCCCGTCATACCGAAAATCCAAGTGATGCCGTAAACAAAAAAACCGGTCGAGAGAGCGCCAAGGATCAGGAACTTCGTTCCCGCTTCAAGGCTCGCCAAGCTACGACGCATGTATGCCACCTGAATGTAAAGCGAGATGGTCACGAGCTCCAACGCGCAGAAGATCATAATGAAATCCGCCGCCGAAGCCATCCACATCAGACCTGCGCAGGTGAACACGGGAAGGATAAAAAACTCACCCGTGCCAGCCTCGGGACGTTCTCCCGGCACCAGGCGTTGAACAATGGGAAGATAATCGATCGCCAGGATAAGAGTCAGAATGGTGGCCAGCAACGCAAAGCGCTTGAAGAACATCGCGAGCGAATCCACGACGTAAAATCCCGATCCCTGCAGGCCATCGGCCGGCAAATCCGTCCAGAAACTGAGAACAAAGACGCACAGCAACCCGAAAATCGCCCCGTGGGCCAGTGTGACTTTGCTGGTTTTAAAGCTGAACGACTCCGCCATGAGCAAAAAAATGCCAAGGCTCACGACACATATCTCAAGGGCAAAAGGCGGAATCATGGCAGAATCAGTGCGGGAGTGACGAGGTTCACAAGAAATTGCGGGAAGAAGCCAAAGACAAGCATGATCGCCAGCAAAAGAACCAACGAGGCGTGGGGCGCGCCTGCCAAATCCGGCAGTCGCGACCAACGCTCGGCCAATGGTCCCATGAAGACCCGGCGGTAGGCCCTCAACATGTAGATGGCAGAGATGACGATGCCCCAGACGGCGGCAATCGTTGCGAGTTGGTAAGCATTGAAACCAAAAACCTCTTGGCCATTCAGCAGGCCCATGGCCGGCATCCCGGCGCCAAAACTTCCGAAAAAGACCAGCAGCTCTCCGGCAAAACCGATGAAACCCGGCAGTCCCACCGAGGCCATGGCGGCGAAGCCAAACGCCAAGCCCAAGCGCGGGGTGATGCGGGCCAACCCGCCAAGCTCATGGAAGTCCAGCGTGCCGGTGCGTTCGCGGATTTCTCCACTCAAAGCAAAAAGTGCGGCGATGGTGAGCCCGTGACTGAGAAGCATCAGAGAGGCTCCGGTCAGGCTGATTTCCGTGAGGGCGGCGAAGCCAAGGAAAATGTAGCCCATGTGCATCACACTGGAGTAGCCCAGCATGAGGTCGAGCTTGCGCTGGGCAATCGTCACATAACCAACGTAAAGGATATTTCCCAACAGCAAGGCGAGGAGGAGCGGCGCATATTGCTGAATCGATTCCGGCATGAGGGGAACCGCCAACCGGATCAATCCGTAGAGACCGAATTTTTTCAACACTCCGGCGTGCAACATTGAAGCGGGAGCCGGGGCACAAGCATAGGCTTGAGGTGCCCATGTGTGAAACGGGAACAACGAAACCAAAATGCCAAACCCAAAAAGGAGCAGCAAGTAAACGACGGGGTTGTCGGGGATCAGACCCGCTTCGGCATGGGCCAGAATCTGGCGGAGATCAAAAGATCGGGCGGCTTCCGGCTGAATCAGATACAGACCGATGATTCCGAACAGCAGAATGAAGCTGCCGGTTGCGAGATAGACCGTGGCTTTCCAAGCGGCGGCTTGCTTGTCACCGGATCCCCAGATGCCGATCAGCAGGAATGTCGGGATGAGAGCCAACTCGTGGAACATGTAAAGGAACAACACGTCCAGCGAGGCAAAGGCCCCGATGACACCGGCCGAGATAAACAGAAGGCAAACGTAAAACCATCGCGGATTATCAACCGGCGGACGGGCCACGCACACGGCAGCAAACGTCACGATCGTGGACAAGAAAAGCATCACCAAGCTCAAGCCGTCCGCGCCGAGCGTCAGGTTCAAGCCAAACTGCGGAAGCACTGGAATCGAACCGAGAAACTGGAAACTGCCTGCGGATTCATCGTAGAGAAAGAGCAACGCAAACAAGAACAACACATTGACCGCTGACCCAAGCATCGAGGTCGTCCGTGCATTGGCTCCCGCCATCACCAATGCAGCCGCGATGATCGGAACCAGAATCAAGAAGAGAAGTGGGCTCACGGAAATCATTTGGAAATGAGAAGATAAATAAGCCCGATCACACCCGCTCCAAAGAAGAAGGCATAGGCTTGGATGTTGCCGATTTGCAGGAAGCGGAGGAGGAAACCGCAAGCCCACACACATTTGCTGGGAATTTGAACGACCACCAAATCCACCACCCAGCGGTCCGCCCAGGAGAGAAGGGCCGATCCACCGCCTTGGATTTTATCGACAAACCAGAAGTAGACGTTGTCGATGTAAAGGCGGTTGGCGAACAAAGGGATGGAAATCGGATCCTTCTCGGCCTTGAAGTAGAGAATGGCCGCCAAGCCGGCACCGCCGAAGAACATCACGTAGAGGAACGGATGCAACAAATCCGGCACGTGGTGTGGGTGCGGCAGATTGAACAATTGGCCTTGGATGATCGGCCAACCCGCTCCGATGGCAAACAGCGACAAGACAGCCATCGGCAGCAGCATGCTGATCGGTTGCTCGTGGGCATGTTCCGCATGTTCCGAGCGGGCTTTGCCGAAAAAGACGACAAAAAACTCCCGGAAAATATAGAACGCCGTCAAGCCCGCCGCCGCCGCGACCAACCAGCCGAGAAAGGGAATTTTTTCCACCGCGAACTCGATGATCAAGTCTTTGCTGTAATACCCGCTGGTGAAGGGACAACCGGAAAGCGCAAGCATACCAGCAACAAAACACAACATGGTGACCGGCAATTTTTTGCGCAGACCGCCCATATTCCACATTTCCACATCGTGGTGCATGGCAATCATGACCGATCCCGCGGCCAGGAACAGCAAACACTTGAAGCAGGCGTGCGTGAAAAGGTGGAACATGGCCACTTCTTGGGTAGGCGCCACGCCGATTCCAAGCACCATGTAACCCAGCTGGGAAATTGTCGAATAGGCCAGCACCCGCTTGATATCGGTTTGTTGCGTGGCCATGAGGGCTGCCGCGAAGCATGTGATGCCCCCCACCCAAGCGATGATTTCGCGGGCGTCGGGAACCACTTCCAAAATCGGGAAGATACGGGCCAGCAGATAAACCCCGGCGGCCACCATGGTTGCTGCATGCAGCAGCGAGGAAACCGGCGTGGGACCCTCCATGGAATTCGGCAACCACACATGCAAAGGCATTTGAGCGGATTTCCCGATCGTTCCCATGAAAACCAGAACGCTGGCGACTACGAGAAAAACAGGGGCGGACTGCAAGGCCGGGATTTTGGCGAAAATTTCTGCGAATACCACGCTTCCCGTGGCAAGCCAGAAGAGGAGAATACCGAGCATGAAGCCAAAGTCGCCGATCCGGTTGACGATGAAGGCCTGCTTGCCGGCATCGGCAGCGGAATCTTTCGAGTAGTAGTGTCCGATCAGGATGTAAGAACTGACGCCCACCAATTCCCAAAAAATGAACATCATGACGAAATTGTCGGCGAGGACAATTCCGAGCATCGAGAAGAGGAACAGACTCAATCCGGCGAAGAAGCGCGAGTAACCCTCTTCCGCCCGCATGTATCCCAACGCGTAGGTGAACACGAGAACCGAGATCGACGTGACAATCAGGAGCATGACCTTGCTCAAGTGGTCGATCGTCATCGAGATCGAGAGGGTAAAATCCGGTCCGAGGCTCAGCCACGGGAAAGACAGGGATTTTTCAGGAGCGGGTTGGAAGAACAGCCACCAACTCAAGAGGCAGGTGGTGATCGCGGCCAAGAGCGCCAGCGAGGCGCTCAAGGATTTCGAGAAGCGACCCCCGAGCAGGATGAGGGCGGCGGCGCAAAGCGGGGCGAAAAGAATGATCCAAGGAACGAGTGAGGCGCTCATCAAAACTTGAGGGTGTTCAGGTCTTCGACGTGGGTGGTTTGTTTGGCCCGGAAGAGGGCGACGATGATCGCCAGTCCCACAGCCACTTCAGCGGCGGCCACCGTAATGATGAAGAACACCAGCACCTGGGCGTTGTAGTTGGGCATCCCGTCCGCCGGAAGGAGGTTGAAACGCGAGAAGGCGACCAGCGAGAGGTTGGCTGCGTTCAGCATGAGTTCCAACCCCATGAAAATAATCAAAATGTTGCGGCGCAGAAGAACCCCGCCGAGGCCGATGGCAAAAAGCAATCCGCTAACGACAAGGTAATGGGCGAGAGTGGGCATGGGCAGGGCGGTTTACTTGAGTTCCTTGCGGCTGAGCAGGACAACGCCCACGGTGGCGACCAGCAGGAGAACGCCGATGATTTGAAACGGCAGGTTGAAATTCCGGAACAACGCAAAACCCACCAGTGCCACATCGTTGGCGAGAGGTTGGGAGACATCGGGCTTCGGCACATGGAGCGCGGGAAGGGAAACGACAATCTGGGACAAGGCCGAAAGGAACCCTCCGACAACAATCCCACCGCCCAGCCAGGCTGAAAGTCGCACCCGGCGGCGTTTTTCGGCCCGGAGGTCGAGCAACATGATGATAAACAGAAACAGCACCATCACGGCTCCGGCATAAACAAGGACTTGCACCACCGCGATGAAGTAGGCGTCGAGCGTGACAAACACGGCCGCCAGAGAAATGAACGACATGACCAGACTCATGGCCGACGAAACAGGATTTCTGAGGAGAATGACCCCCAGGGCGAACGCCAGCATGAGAATCGAGAAAAGCCAAAAGAGAGCCAGTTGCATGTCGAGGAAGCGGGCGTTGTATCAGCGGGAAGCCGGGAATTCTACTTTTTTTCGTTCCACTTGTTGACAAGGCCCGGCATGACGCCGCCGAGTTCCCGCAGTTTGTGGATGTCATGAACCATTTCCGCGCGCGTCAGACCCGTGATCGAATAATCCTTGCGAAGGAAAATCGCCTGCTCCGGGCAAACCTCCTCGCACAGGCCGCAATAGATGCAGCGGATCATATCGATATCAAAAGAGTGCGGCCTTTTCTCCACCTTGCCCCATTGGTCGGCCGGCGGGATTTCCTCCGGCTTGATCGTGATCGCGCGCGGAGGGCAGATGAATTCGCAAAGTTGGCAGGCCACACAGCGGTCCCGTCCGTAATCGTCGCGCACCAGCGTGGGGGCACCCCGATACCAAGCCGGCATTTGCGCGTCCCATTTTTGTTCGGGATATTGCATCGTGATCTTGGTTTTTCCGGTCAACTGGTTGACGATGTGTTTCAGGGTGATGAGAAGGCCGCCGATTATTGTCGGCAGGTAGATCTTCTCAGCCAGCGTGAGCCGGGGGCGTTTGACTGTGTAAGCCATAGTGGTGGTGAGTTCCTAACAAGCTTCGCTTGCCGTGGCAACTTTGGACACAGGATTTTTACAGGGGGCTGCCGGCCTCAGGGCTTTTGAGCAGGGGTGGCGACCGGCGCCTCGAGCGACCAGGGGCGGGACGATCCTGTGGACTGCTGGAAATGGCGGTCGGCAATCGACTCGAGAGTGGACCGCAGTCCCGGAGGCTCCGAAACCTCAGCGGGGGCGGACGTCCGCTGGCACGAGCGAAGACCCAGCACCAGGACCCCAAGGGGCAGCAGCAACGCCATGGCTGTGACACCGAGCACCGGCCACAAACCCGGATGGAAACGAAAGGCGGGCGGCTTGTCGGAGGACATGGATTCTTCAGTCGGGAACGATTTCCGTGCCGATACCGGCATTTGTGAAAATCTCGAGCAGCAGGCCGTGCGCGATATGGCCGCCGATCAGATGGATTTTGCCAACCCCGTCGCGCAAGGCCCCCGTGGCCGAGCGGACTTTGGGAATCATCCCGCCGGCGATGATTTTTTCGCGGATCAGGGATTCCGTTTGCGCGATGGTCACACTGGGAATCAACGACTCGCGGCGGGCGGGATCGCGCATGATGCCCGGCACATCGGTGACGTAGATCAATTTTGCCGCGTGAAGGCGCGCGGCGAGCGCAGCGGCGGCGATATCCGCATTGATATTCAAAACGACCCCCTCGCGCGTCGCACCCAACGGGCTGATCACCGGAACAATCTCGCGGGCCAGAACAGCCTGCACATGGTCCACCACCACATCCTCGGCCTCGCCGACAAATCCGAGATCGATCGTCTCGCCATCGATGACGGCGGTTTTTTCCAGCTTGCGGGCCACGAAGACCTCCTTGCCGGCGAATCCCTCGGCGCGGCCTCCAAAAGAACGGATCGTGGCGACAATCGAGGGGTTGATCGCGGTATCGAGGGTTTCCTGCACGATGCCGATGGCTGTCCGATCGGTGACGCGCAGGCCATCTATGAAACGGGCTTGCAGGCCGGCATCCCTCATGCGGGCGGTGATGGCTTTTCCCCCGCCATGGACAAGCACGGGATTGATGCCAACAGCCTCGAGGAAGACGATATCGCGGAGGAAACGTTCCACCACATGGTCCTCCTCCATCGCAGAGCCGCCGTATTTGATCACAAACGTCTGGCCGCGGTATTGCTGGATATAAGGCAGGGCCTCGATGAGGCTTTCGGAGCGGGCTTCGGGCGTGAGGAGCATGGAGATTATTCGCCAAGATTCAGCCGGACGTATTCCTCGGTGAGGTCGGTGGTCCAGACAAAGTAGGAGGCCCGGCCCGCGTGAAGGTCGACCGTGACCTTGAAGGTTTTTTTTGCCGCAACCGCGCGGAGTTTTTCAAACGAGGTCTTGGCCGCAACACCTCCGGTGACGACGGCCAGCTTGTCGTAGAAAATCCCGACCTTGGACTCGTCCATGGGGATTCCAGAATAACCCACGGCGTCCAGGATCCGGCCCCAATTGGGATCGCCGCCGGCCCAGGCACATTTGACCAGCGTGGAATTGGCGATGGCCTCGGCGGCCGTGCGCGCGTCCCTTTCGGACCGGGCTCCGACAACTTCGACCTCGACAAAGCGGGAAACGCCCTCGCCATCTTGCACGATCATACGCGCCAGCGCGCGGGTGACCTCGCCAAGGGCGGCGGCAAAATCCCGGGGGTCGGGCGCGCAAGCGCTGAGTCCGTTGGCCAAAAGAAGCACCGTGTCGTTGGTGCTCATGTCTCCGTCGACTGTGATGCGGTTGAAAGACTCCGAGACCGCCAACCGCAGCGCGGAGCGCAAAGCCGGTGCGGAAATCGCCGCATCGGTCGTCAACACGCACAGCATCGTCGCCATGTTCGGATCGATCATTCCCGCTCCCTTGGCCATTCCGCCCAGCCGGAACGAGCCGCGGGACGTTTTCATATCGATGGCGAACTCCTTTGCGAAGGTATCGCTGGTCATGATCGCCGCGGCGGCGGCCTTGCCGCCCGTCCTGGACAATGCGAGGCCCGGCAGGCCGGCGGCGATCCGTGGGACCGGCAGTGGCACGCCGATACGGCCGGTGGAACACACCAGAATCCCGGAAGCCGGCACATCCAAACGAGCCGCCGCCAGATCACACATGCTCCGGGCATCCTCCAGTCCCTGTGGACCGGTGCAGGCGTTGGCGTTTCCGCTGTTCAAAACAACCGCCCGGGCCCGGCCGCGTTTGACGTGCTCCATCGAGACACGCACCGGGGCGGCTTTCACGCGGTTGGTGGTGAATGTGCCCGCCGCCGCACAAGGGGACTCCGAAACGACCAGCGCGAGATCGTCTCGCGTTGCCTGCCCGGATTTGATGCCGCAAGCGGCCGCCCCGGCCAGAAAGCCCCGGGCCGCACACACGCCTCCGGAAATTTTTTTCATGGGATTCATAAAAGTCCGGCCGTCTCCTCGAGTCCGGCCATGAGGTTGAAGTTTTGCACCGCCTGCCCGGCGGCGCCTTTGACGAGGTTGTCCACCGCCGAAAGCAGGATCGCACGCCCGGTGCGCGGATCGTGGCGCACCGAGACATCGCAGAAATTCGTGCCGGTCACGTGTTTCGTATCCGGCAACCGGTCCGAGACGCGCACAAACGGCTCACCCGCGTAGGCCGCCTCCAAAGCGGGAAGCAATCCGTCTCCACCATCCGGCGGCGTGGCGAAAATCGTGGTGTGGATGCCCCGGTTCATCGGAGCCAGGTGGGGAGCGAACGTGATCGCAACCGGACACCCGGCCGCCAGCGAGAGTTCCTGCTCGATTTCCGAAAGGTGCCGGTGTTTGGGCAGGCCATAGGCCCGCAGGCTTTCATTGCACTCGGAAAACAAAAGGCCCGGCTCCGCCTTGCGACCGGCTCCGCTGACCCCGCTGGCGGAGGAAACAATAATACTCGAGGGGTCGATCAGCTTCCGGCGCAACAACGGCACCAGCGGCAGAAGAATGCTCGTCGGGTAGCAGCCGGCCGATCCCACCAGGCGCGCCGGCCGGATGGCCTCGCGGTGCAACTCGGGCAATCCATAAACGGCCGATGCCAACAAACCGGGCGAGGGGTGGTCCTCGCCATAAAATTCCCGGTAAACCCGGGCATCGCGCAACCGAAAATCGGCGCTCAAATCCACGACACGGCGGCCCGCTTCGCACAACGGACCCGCAAATGCCGTCGAAACGCCGTGCGGCAGCGCGAGGAAGAACACCTCGGCTTCCACCGCGAGAAGCGACTCGACGGAGGAATCGATGAAAACAATCCGGTCAAAGTCTCCACTGCCCGCGAGGCGGGGCAGAATCTCCCGCGCGGGACGGCCGGCGTGCTGCCGCGATGAGACCGCTGTGACCCGCACCCCGGGATGGCGGGCCAGCAAGGCACACAATTCCTCGCCCGAGTAGCCGTTCGCCCCGACGATGGCAACGGGAATGCGGTTCATCGGGCGGGGGCTTGGGCGAACCGCGACAGAACGCGATCCTTGCCGAGGAGGCAGAGCATTTCGTAAAGGCCCGGCCCTACCGAGCGTCCACTGACCGCGACGCGGGCGGGGTGGACCAATTCACCGGCTTTGACGCCCAGCGAGGCGGCGGTCGATTTCAGGCACTCCTCGACACGCGCCGGGGTCCAATCGTCCAAAGCCTCAAAAGCCTTTCCGAGCGAGACCAGGAGATCGAGGGCCCCCGGCTTGCGCAGGGATTTTTCGACCGCCTCGGGATCGCAGGCGAAATCCTCGCGAAACAGGAATCCAATCCAGTCCGGCACGTCGCTCAAGTGTTTGACTTTGGGTTTGACGATGGCCAAAGCGGCCGCCAGCGCCTCGCGCGATCCGTAGTCAACCCCGGCCCTGTCAACAAACGGAAACGCCAATTCGAGAAACCGGTCGAGGTCCATCGAGAGAAGATGCTGTCCATTCAGCCAAAAGCATTTGTCCAGGTCGAAAATGGCATTCCGGCGATTGATTTTCTCGAGGTCGAACAATTCCCGGATCTCCGGCATCGTGAGCTTTTCCCGATTCTCGCCGGGCGACCAACCGAGAAGGCAAAGATAATTGGCCACCGCCTCCGGCGCATAGCCTTCGTCCATGAAGTAGGTGATGCTGGATCCCCCGTCCCGCTTGCTGAGCTTTTTCCCCTCGTGATTGAGGATGAGCGGTATGTGGCCGAAGCGGGGCGGCGTGGCCCCCAGAGCGCTGTAAAGTTCCAAGTGCTTGGGCGTGTTGGAAAGGTGGTCCTCGCCGCGGATCACATGGGTGAGCTTCATTTCGATGTCGTCCACGACGTTCACAAAATGGAAAATCCACGACCCGTCCGGCCGCCGGATCGTCATGTCCGGATGGGTGGCGGGATTGGACATGTCAAATTCGATGCGCCCGCAGATCAAGTCGTCCACGACCACCGGGCGGCGGGGGGAGCGGAAGCGGATCGCGCCGCCGTCTTCATAAACATGGCCTCCAGCCTCAAGCGTTGCAAGGTGGCGGGCATAAATGTCCGAGCGCTCGCTTTGGCGGTAGGGGCCGTGGGGACCGCCCGTGTCGGGTCCCTCGTCCCAATCGAGGCCGAGCCACCGCAGTCCTTCGTAAATGACGCGGTGGGCCTCCTCGGTGTTGCGTTTTTCATCCGTGTCCTCGATGCGGAGGATGAACTGGCCGCCGTGACGGCGGGCGTAAAGCCAGTTGAACAGGGCTGTGCGCGCGCCTCCCACGTGAAGATAGCCAGTGGGCGAGGGAGCGAATCGGGTGCGGACGGTCATCGGCGCAGAAAACGGGAATCGGGCCGGAAACTCAAGATTTCCCTCGCGCGTCCGGCGTGCGGAAATGGTCCCACCCCGAGGGCCAATCGGCGGGAAGCCCCGGAGTGGCGGTGAGGCGGCCGATCACGGTCAACGGCAGGTTTGGAAAAACCCCGCGCCAGCGGTTGGCAAGACTGTTCCAACGCGCCGGGGTCACGGCGAGGAGAAGTTCATAGTCCTCGCCATCGGAAAGGGCCTGCTCGATCGAGCATCCCCGGTGGCGCGGAATCCGCGGGCGGTCGATTTCAAATCCCCCGCCGCAGGCGGCCGCCAGGCGCGGAAGGTCGCTGCCGAGCCCGTCGCTCAGGTCCATCATGGCATGCGGTCGCGCATGGCGGGCCAGCCAGCGTCCCTCCTCCAGCCGCGGAACAAAGGTCAAATGGCGCCCGCCCGGCGAGCCACCAAGCCGGCCGGTGACCACGAGCAGATCGCCCGGCTTTCCGCCGGAGCGGGTGGCCAGATGGGAGCGGCGCACCCGCCCGGTGAGGGCGATGGAAACTGCGATCCCGTGGGTCTGGCGCGACATTTCCCCCCCGGCGACCGTGACCCCGAACCGCCGTGCGGCACGCCCCAGCCCCTCGTAAAAACGAACCCACCAGGAGGCATCCAGCCCGGGTGGCGAGAAAAATGTGACCAGAGCCTCGGAGGGGGTTCCCCCCATCGCCGCGATGTCGCTCAGCGGCCGGCAAAGGGCTTTCCATCCGACTTGGGCAGGGTCGTGGCTGCGAAGAAAGTGGACGTCCTCCGCCACGGCGTCGGTTTTGAGAAGCAGCCACTCCCCGCGCGCTGGCCCGGGCACGGCGGCACAGTCGTCACCCGGTCCCAGTCCGGCGCAAACCGGCACTTTGGACAACAGCCGGGCGAGAAGCGCATCCTCACCGGGCGGCATCAAGGAGCGCTTTCCGGCCATGTGAGGGTTCCCCAGATGCTCAGGGCGTTGAATGACGCATGCACCGCCACCGGAGCCCAAAGGCTGCCAGTGCGCTCGTAAAGAAGAGCGAGTCCCGCCGCCAAGAGCAAGAGGCCGGGAATCGAAGGCACGTGCCCATGAATGGCGGCAAAAACAATCGATGACACCAGCAGGGCGGCCGGGCGGCCGGCGACTTGGCGGAGCATCCCGTAAAGGCACCCCCGGAAAATTAATTCCTCGGCGACCGGCGCGGCAACGACCGCGACACCGGCAACCCAAAGCCGGGATTGGAGATCCGCATGGGTGGTTAGAAAATTCACCACTGGCTGGGCCGAGGGGCCTTCCGGACCGGTGAGGGCGGCCACGAGCCATTGCAGGGCATAAACACCTGGCAAAAGCCCGGCCAATGCGGCTCCGGAGGTCATTGCTGTTTCCGGCCAACACCACCGTTCCAAGCCGAAAAGCCGGATGGGTGATTGATTCCGCATCACCAGAAAACCCGCCAGAAAGATCACGATCGAACCGTAAAGCGCACACGCCGACCGGATCGAGGAAAGGTTGATCGCTTGCGCCGGCGACAGGTAGGCCGGAATCGACATCAGGAGAAAAAACACGGCCAGGGCGATCGTTAAAAGGGCCTCGGGCCAGCCCCAGGCAGCTGTCGGAAAGCGGTCCGGGCCGTTCCAGACCGAGCGGGCCTTCCGGACGAAAAACACTGCATAAACGCCCAGAAAAAGAGCGACTGCAAAAATCCACATTGGCGACATTCCGCGTGGAAGGATAGGCGGCGCGGCGGCGCGGGCAAGGCGCGAAAACGCGGACTGGCGAGCACCGCAAGTCCATCGCATGCTGGAGCCATGACGATATCGAGCGAGTGGTTTGCGGCGGCACGCCGGCGGATTCCGGGCGGTGTGAATTCCCCCGTGCGGGCGTTTCGCGGCGTGGGCGGCGAGCCGTTCTTTGTGGAGTCCGCAAAAGGTTGCCGCCTCCACACGGTCGACGGCCGGTCTCTCGTGGATTTCGTGGGCACATGGGGACCCGCGATTCTCGGACACGCGGCGGAGCCGGTCATCGAGGCCGTTCGCGCCCAGGCGCTCCGCGGACTGGGTTTCGGCACGCCGAACCCGCTGGAGGTGGAAATGGCGGACACCATCTGCCGCATGGTGCCGTCGGTGGAGAAAGTCCGCATGGTGAACAGTGGCACGGAAGCAACCATGAGCTGCCTGCGGCTGGCGCGGGGATTCACCGGCCGCTCGAAAATCCTGAAATTCGAAGGCTGCTACCATGGCCATGTGGACTCGCTTCTGGTCAAGGCGGGCAGCGGCGCCCTCACACACGGTCATCCCGACAGCGCGGGCGTGCCGGAGGAACTGGCCCGCCTCACGATCACGGTGCCGTTCAACGATCCGGAGGCCTTGCAATCCGCCTTCACGGCGAATCCCGGCGGGTTCGCGGCGGTCATTCTCGAGCCGGTTCCCGCCAATGCCGGACTGTATCTCCCGGAGCCGGGATTTTTGGGAACCGTGCAATCGCTGTGCCGCGCGGCAGGCACTCTGTTGATCTTCGACGAGGTCATGACGGGCTTCCGTCTCGCTCCCGGAGGCGCCCAGGAGATCTATGGCATCCATCCGGACCTGACCGCGCTGGGCAAGGTGATCGGCGGCGGCCTCCCCGTGGGGGCCTTCGGAGGACGGGCGGACATCATGAACCATCTCTCGCCCGACGGGCCGGTTTATCAAGCCGGCACGCTGTCGGGAAATCCCTTGGCTCTCGCAGCCGGGCTTGCCCAGTTGCGGGCCCTGGAAGCAGGCGACGGTTGGAACGCGTTGGAAAAAGCAGGCGCCGCCTTCGAGGAATCCGTGCGCAGCGCCATTTCCGGACTTCCACTGACATTCCAGCGCATCGGCTCGATGTTTTGCCTGTATTTCCACGAGGGTCCGGTCCGCAACCTGGCGGATGCGATCCGGAGCGACCGCGAGCGCTTTGCCCGGTTTTTCCATGGCTGTCTGGCCGACGGGGTTTATTTCGCCCCCTCGCAATTCGAGGCCGGCTTTCTGAGCCTCGCCCACGGTTCCGGGGATCTGGAATTGGCGGCTGGGGTGGTGCGCAAAAACCTGCGGGAGATTTTTTGAACCGCACGGGCGGGGGAAAATCTATTTTGCCGCACGGGACGGCGTGGTAGGAAGCACGTATGACTGCTTTGCTTGCATTGGAGGATGGGCGGATTTTTCGCGGCGAGTCGTTCGGCGCCCCGGCAACGGCGGCCGGCGAGGTGTGCTTCAACACATCGATGACCGGTTATCAGGAGATCCTGACCGATCCCTCCTACCGCGGACAGATCGTTGCGATGACCTGCCCGGAAATCGGAAACTACGGAGTCAACGCGCTCGACACGGAAAGCGCGCATCCGCAGGTCCGCGGCTTCGTGGTCGAGGAACTCAGTCCCGTCGTCAGCAACTGGCGGGCCACCCGCTCCCTCCACGACTACCTCGCGGACCACGGAATCCCCGGCATACAAGGCATCGACACCCGGGCCCTGACGAAACACCTCCGCACGCGTGGAGCCATGAAAGCCTGCCTGACGACGGAGATCGTCGACGAGGCGCTCGCCGTGGAAATGGCCCGCACAGCCTCTTACGCGGGAGTGGACTTCGTGAAGGAAGTCACCTCCGCCGCAGCGGCCCCGTGGGACGCCGGACAGACACTGAGCCGCGCCTGGGTGGTGCGGCGCGGCGGGGATGGCACGGGGGATGTCTTCGAGGACCTGCCCCCCGCAACCCTCCGGTTGGCGGCTTTGGATTTCGGAGCCAAGCAAAACATCCTGCGCCTGCTCCGGCGACACGGGTTCGACGTCACGGTTTTGCCCGCCACCAGCAGTGCCGAGGATGTCCTGGCAACTGGCGCCGATGGCATCTTCCTCTCCAACGGCCCTGGAGATCCGGAGGCGCTGACTTATGCCCATGAAACCGTGCGGTCCTTGCTCGGTAAAAAGCCCCTGTTTGGCATTTGCCTCGGCCACCAGATCCTAGCCTATGCACTGGGTGGAAAGACGTTCAAACTCAAATTCGGCCACCGCGGGGCCAACCAACCGGTTCAAGACACCCGCACACGACAAGTGGCGATCACCTCTCAAAACCACGGATACGCCGTGGATCCGGCCTCCCTTCCACCCGATGTCGAAGTCACCCACGTGAACCTCAACGATGGCACAGTCGCCGGCTTGCGCCACGGCGGTCACCGCGCATTCAGTGTTCAATACCACCCCGAGGCGAGCCCTGGTCCCCACGATGCCGAGGCGTTTTTCGCCGGGTTCGCCAAAGAGGTTGCTGCCGCCAAGGCCGGTGTTTAGTTTTTGAGCCCATGGCCAGATTCCAGATTTTTCTGCCGGATGGTTCAGAAACCGTTCACGAGTTGTCGGAGGAGGCGACCATCGTGGGACGCCTTCCGGAAAGCGGTCTCCGCATCGAGGATGATTCTGTCAGCAGTCAACACGCGGAAATCTCGTTCTTGAACGGAGCATTCTCGGTCCGGGACCTCGGATCCACAAACGGCACGTTTTTGAACGGTGAGAAAATCGAAGGAGCCACTCTCGGAAGTGGCGACGAGGTCCGGTTCGGCTCGATCGCCTGCGTTTTCTCCAATGATCAAGCCGCCATTCCAGCGGAGGAACAAGAAGCACCGGCGGAGGATCGGGGGATCACGGGCGGACGGCGACCGGAAAATTTCGTTTCCACCTCGCCGCTACCGCGGAACGACCAGGCAAAAGACCCCGCCCAAATGATTCTCGCAGCCTGCGCAGTGATCGGCATTCTGGCCTTCGCCGCCGGGGTGTTTTTGATCTTGCAGCCTGGCACTTGAGGGCGATTCCGCCCGGCGGACCCGATTTCCATGGAAAACACCACACTTCACGAATTGTTGGCGGTTCGTCGTCAAAAGCTCGAGGCCTTGCGGACCGCCGGCGTCGATCCCTTCGGCGCGGCTTTTGATACCACGCACACTCCGGGAGAACTCCGCGCGGCGTTCTCCGATGGTCTCGATGTCCGTTGCGCGGGACGCGTGACGGCCCATCGCAACATGGGGAAAAGCCACTTTTTCGACCTTTCGGACAGCTCCGGCCGAATGCAGGTCTACCTGAGCGCGAAAGAGGCCGGCGAGGAGGCGATGCACATCTTTCATCAAGTGGACATCGGAGATTTTGTCGGCATCGAAGGCGCGACCTTCACCACCAAAACCGGCGAACCCAGTATTCATGCGCGTGCGGTCACTGTGCTTTCGAAGTCGCTCCGTCCCCTCCCGGACAAATGGCACGGGGTGCAGGATACGGAAATCAAATACCGGCAGCGCTACCTCGACTTGATCGCCAACCGCGAGTCGATGGAGGTTTTTCAAAAACGCATCGCCATCGTGCGTGAAATACGCCGGTTTCTGGAGGACCGCGGATTCATCGAGGTTGAAACGCCGATGATGCAGGCGGTTCCGGGCGGAGCCGCCGCAGCGCCCTTTAAAACCCACCACAACGCCCTCGGGGTGGACCTCTATCTGCGCATCGCGCCCGAGCTTTACCTGAAGCGGTTGCTCGTGGGCGGATTCACCAAAATTTTCGAACTCAACCGCAACTTCCGCAACGAAGGCATTTCCCGCCGTCACAATCCGGAATTCACCATGCTGGAGGCCTACTGGGCGTTTGCGGACTTCGAGAAAATGGCCTTGATGGTTGAGGAAATGGTTTGTCACGTCGCGCAGACGGTCTGCGGCACATTGCAAATCGACCACCGGGACGCCGAAGGCCGCGTGATCCGCACGATCGATTTGTCACGCCCCTGGCGCCGTGCCGACTACGCCGACCTGATCCGGGATGTGGATCCCGACTGGTATGAACGCACCCCGGAAGGCCGCCGCGACTGGTGCCGCGAGCGCGGCATCGACACCACCCACTGCGTGGAGGACTTCGAGGTGACCCAGCACGTGTTTGAAAAACTGGTGGAGGAAAAAACCATGAATCCCCTCTTCGTCACCCGTTGCCCGAAGGAACTGGTGCCGCTGGCCAAACAAAACACAGGGCGTCCGGAACTCGTCGATGTGTATGAACTCGTCATCAACGGGCAGGAAATCTCGCCCGGCTACTCGGAACTCAACGACCCCGATGTGCAGCGCGAGCGGTTGGAGCACCAAAGCGGCGGCGAGACCCAGAAGCTCGACGACGATTTTCTGACCGCGCTGGAATTCGGCATGCCTCCGGCCGGCGGCATCGGCATCGGCATCGACCGCCTTGTCATGATGCTGACCGGCGTCGAGAGCATCCGGGACGTGATTTTATTCCCCCACATGAGGCCCCGCTTGGGGGCGTGAAGTCGCCGGTGCGTGCTTGGGCCGCCAGTCTGGCAGTGCTGCTCTTGGCCTTGTCCGGCGAGGCGCAGGCGTGGAACGTCGTCATGCACGAGGGCCGGCGCCACGTTCCGGTTGAAGACGTGTCGAAATTCTACCGCCTGTCGGGGCCGGTCCTCAACGGTCCGGCCTTCTCGCTCTCGGCCGGCGGACGCTCGATCCGGGGGCGGGCCGGAACGCGCGAGATCCATATCAACAACGTGAAATACATCCTGTGCTTTCCGGCGGTTCAAAAAGGTGGATCGATCCTGCTGTCGGCGATGGATGTCACCAAAATCATCGAGCCCGTCCTCCGCCCCGGCCAGATCAAGAATGCCACGCCGCCACGGCTGGTAATCCTGGACGCCGGCCACGGGGGGCACGACAGCGGAGCCAAGGGCCAGCGGGGCATCGAGAAGGAGGCCGCCCTCGATGTGGTGATGAGGGCCAAGCGCCTTTTGGAAAAAAACGGCTACACGGTCCGCCTGACCCGCTCCAGCGATGTGTTCATTCCCTTGGAAAAGCGCGCGGCCTTTGCCAACCGCTTTCCAGGCTCGCTGTTCGTCAGCGTGCATTTCAACAAAAGCTCCAGTGGCGCGGCCTCGGGTATCGAGACATTCGCACTCGCCCCGCGCGGAGTGCCCTCGATGGACGAGGAGAATTTCAGCTACAGCGACCTCAAGCTGCACCCCGGCCATGCGCAGGATCCCGAGAACATCGCGCTCGCCACCGCCCTGCACTCGGCGATGCTGCGCAACCTCCGCCTGCCCGACCGCGGCATCAAGCGCGCGCGCTTCGTGGTGATCCGCGACATCCGGGTGCCCGGTGTGCTTCTCGAGGGCGGATTCATGAACCATCCCGTGGATGGACGCTTGATCGCCAGTCCCGCCTACCGCGACTCGTTTGCACGGGCCATTTTGGAGGGGGTCAACCGCTACCGCTCGGCGCTGACCGGTCAGGCTGCCGCCGAACCGCCCCCCTCCGCCGTGGCCTCGGGCACGGATCGATCGTCCGTGCCGGATTTGAAGGCCCGCCTCTCGGTCTCGGGTGTCAAACCCACGCTGGGCGAGGCTGTGGAGCGGACGGCCGAGCAATGGAAGGCCCAAAAGCCATGACGCCGCCCCCTCCTCCGATCGGGGTGTTCGATTCGGGCGTTGGTGGATTGACCGTGGCCGCGGCCATCCGCCGCATCCTGCCGGGTGAGGATATTTTCTATGTGGGTGACACCGCCCGTGTGCCCTATGGCGGCAAAAGCCGGCCCACCGTCGAACGATACAGCCTGGAAATCGCCCGCTGGCTTTTGGAGGAAAAAGCCAAAACGATCGTGGTGGCCTGCAACACCGCCTCGGCGCTGGCTGTTCCGCGCCTTCAGTCCGAGTGTCCGGTGCCGGTTCAAGGAGTGGTGGCTCCCGGGGCGGCGGCGGCTGTTGCCTCCACGCGCAACGGCCGCGTGGGAGTCATCGGGACAAGGGCGACCATCGCCAGCGGCGCCTACGAGCGCTCGATCCGGGAACTGGACGGCGGCATCCGCGTGCACAGTGTGCCATGCCCGCTGTTGGTGCCGTTGATCGAGGAGGGGCTTTTTGAAGACAAGATCACCGACATGGTTCTGCATCGGTATCTGGCGCCCCTTCTGGGATCGGGCATTGACACGCTGGTTCTCGGTTGCACGCACTATCCCCTGCTGCGCGGGGCGATCGCCCGCCAAGCCGGACCGGGCGTGCGCCTGGTGGATTCGGCCGAGAATTGCGCCTTGGCGGTTCGCGATCTTTTGCAAAAGCGCCAACTGTCCGCCCCTCCGGAGCGGACCGGCACGCTTCGCGTCGCGCTCACCGATGAAACCGAGGGATTCCTCCGCACCGCCGCACAGGCCCTCGCCCTCCCGGTCGGCCAGGTCTCCGTCCGCCCGCTTGGCGCCCCAGGCCCGCAAACGCAGGCCGACAAGACATTCGGGCTTTGACCGCCCGGAGGGTTTTGCGATTTGCTCGACCCATGCACCTTGTTTTGCTCCCGCTGCTGGCCTTGGTTTTCCTCTTTTTGGAAATCGGAATCGGCGGCGCCCGGCTGGTTTACACTGTTCCTGCGGTGTGCACCTTGGCCGTGGCAGGGGTTCTGGCAGCCCTGAGGCCCCTTCCGATGCGCGGCAAGCCCTCCACATGGTGCTTGGGAACAGCCTTGGTTTTCGGGGCCTACATTCTTGTGAGAAACCGCCTTTCCGAAATCGACCACCTGGCAAGGCTTCAATTCTACATCATGGCGGGGTGCCTCATCGTTTACCTGCTCACCGCGCTGTTCCTGCCGGATTCGCGCCATCGCAAAGCCCTGCTAGTCGTGCTTCTGGCTCTGGCTGTCGCACAGGTCTTGCTTGGCTTCTACCAATTCGCCCGCGTGAACGCCTGGATGCCCCTGCCATGGGCCCAGCGCCGCGACGACTGGTGGCGGGCCAGCGGGTTTTTCATCTCTCCGAACCACTTCGCCGGGTATCTGGAAATCCTGTTTTTCGCGGCCGCGAGCTTCGCGGTCTGGGGGCGCGGAAAAGCCGCCGGACGCATCTTGATGGCTTATGCAGCCCTGGTGTGCGTGGTGGGGGTGGCGATCTCGGGCAGCCGCGGCGGGTATCTGAGCGTGATATTCGGCGGCTTGGTTTTCTTCGGTCTGTCGCTGGTGGCGAGTTACCATTTGCGCCGCGAGGCGTTTCCAAAAATTGCGATCGTCTCGAC
Organism: Chthoniobacter flavus; assembly: GCA_945883435.1. GTDB lineage: Bacteria > Verrucomicrobiota > Verrucomicrobiia > Chthoniobacterales > Terrimicrobiaceae > UBA967. Next base: position 49,592 of record CAMCXK010000003.1, read on the forward strand.
GCTGGCGGCGGTGCTGGTTGCGGGGGGGCTTTTTTTGACAATGTTTCAGAGCACCACGCTGCTGCTGCGTTTCCAAGCCATCAATGACCCGGAGAACATGAGGTTCCTCCTTTGGGACTCGGCGCTGGAGCAGTTCATGCTCTCACCATGGTTCGGCACCGGCGGCTTTTCGTTTTTCTACTTCGGGCGCTTGTTCCGGAATCCTCTGGTGCAAAACGACCCCATTCACGTGCACAACGACTACCTGCAGCTTCTGGCGGATTACGGCCTCGCTGGGGTGGTTCTATTCGGCGCGCTTTACCTGGCCCATGCGGCGGCCGGTTGGCAGGGATTCCGGCGCCGCCTGCGCGCCATGCGGAGCCATGCGGAAACCCAAAGCGACTCGCTCGCGCTGGCCATCGCCGGCCTGTGCGTTCTGGCGGCCTACACCGTCCACTCGGTGGTCGATTTCAACATGCACCTGACCGTGAACGCCCTTTTTGTGGCGTTTTTCCTGGCCTGCCTCACCAGTGCGGTGAGGGCCCCCGGGCAGTCGAAAAATCCCGGCCGGCTGGCGCTCCTGCAACGCTTCGTCCTTCCGGCGGGATCGATCGCCCTGCTGGTCCATGCCACACCATTCATCCGCTCGGAATACCTTTCCGAGCGGGCCCGGGTGGCCTTGCGCGATGGACATCCATCCGAGGCGCTGACCCTGGCCTCCGATGGTCTCGCGATCGACGCCGCGAATCCCGACCTGTGGTTTTATGCCGGGGAGGCGGCCCGGATGCTCGCTTGGGAGGACGACGCCGGGCGCCGGGCACTCCTTCAAAAATCCATCGAGTCGTTCACGGCGGGGCTACGGGTTTTTCCCTATGACTCCCAGCTGGCTCTGAAGTTGGCCCAAACGTATTCCGAATCGGGCGACTACGACACGGCAGCCGCATTCATCGACCTCGCCGAGTCGCTCGATCCGCAGTCGGGCCTGGTCTTCGCCTTTCGGGGCATGATTGAACTCGCTGCCGGCTATATCGAAGACGCCCGTGCGGCTTTTGAAGATGCCCTCGCGCTCGGAGGACAAGGTGGCGATATGGCACGGCAAGGCCTCCAACTCGCCGCGGAGGCGGAGAAAAACGGCCTTCAACCCCGCTCGCTCCTGCCACCGATCCTCTTGCCTGACAACCCGGTGAAAACCGAATCACCCATCCTCCCGGAGCCCGAACCGGGCGGGGTGTCCGACGGCGCGGTTCAGTAAATCCAAGTAGGCCGCCCGCGGAATTTCCACCGCACCGAATTTTTCAAGGTGGGGAGTGACCCACTGCGTGTCCAAGAGAAGGAACCCGCCGGCTTTCAGCATCTCCACCAATCGGCAAAGCGCGACCTTCGAAGCCCCGGGCACGACGTGATACATCGACTCGCCGAAAAAAGCCCCGCCGATCCGCACCCCATACAGCCCACCCGCCAAGCGCCCGTCGCGCCAGATTTCCACCGAATGGGCATGACCCAGCCGGTGCAAGGCCGTGTAACTCTCGAAAATGCCCGCATCGATCCACGTCTCCTCGCGGCTCGCACACCCCATCAAGACCTCCTCAAAAGCGGTGTCCCATCGCGTCTCCCACGCTGGATCGGCCAGTGTCTTCCGCGTCCCGTGCGGAATCCGAAACCCATCCAGCGGAATAATCCCCCGGGGATTCGGCGAGAACAACCGGGTTTCACCGTCCAGGGCCATGGGAAAAATGCCCTTGCGGTAAAAATCCAGCAACAGTTCGGGGGGAATGGGATCGGCCATCGTTGGCGGGCTTGGGGTGTGTCCCTTGATCAAACGCCGGCAGCCGGTTTTGTCAGCTTAAAAATCCACCGGTGCACGCGGGACTGAAGACCGTCCTCCATTTTATTCAGGGGTGTGGCCGATTTTGCCATACCCCTCCGATTAGGGTGGGGGCATCGCGCATCCCAGCGGCTGCCGACCCACCACCCAAAGCCATCAATGAAAGGAACCGCCTCCAAACCGATCCCACATGAAACCCCGACGCCCATCCCGCAGGCCCCGTCCACAATCCACGAATCCCCTAATCAACAGTCCCATGAATAAAAAACCAAAAGAAGGCACCAAAATCCGCGTGATCGCCAACTCGAACGATCACAACTACACCGTTGGCAACGTCTACACGATCTCCCATGTGGACGACAACGACTCGACACTGAAAGCCCGCGATGCCCACGGCGCCGTCGGGAATTGGATCCGCTGGAGCGACACCGCGCCCTGCGGCACCGTCGGGTGGGATTTTATCAAAAAAGTCCTCCCTTCGGAAATTGTGGAGTTTCTCAGCGCCTTCGACGGCATTGAACAACTCGAACTCTCGGGCAATGCCAAGGATGCCATCCTGCTGAGCCTTCCCGACCTGCACGAGCGTATTCTGGCGGAGGTCACCAAAACCGTCGACCACGCCACGCCCGAATCCTCCATCGATCCATTTGCCGACTGACCAGGTATCAAGTCGCGGCGGGTCCGATCCCCGCCGCTCAGCCCACTGACCCTTTTCCGAATCCCTTCTTTCAAAAATCCGCATCATGACCACGACCACCGATTCCGCCCTCACGAACCTTCTCGGCAAGGGCAGCCGCCTTTGCATCGCCGGCCTCAATGCCGCCACCACCCAGTCTGTCCGCAACGTCTTGATCGAACTCGATATCGAGCCCACTCCCTTCCGCCCCGGGGCGGATGGCATTGTGGTTTCCGATACCGCCAGTGAAGCGGAGCGCTCGGAACTTCTGGCGCAAGGGTTTTCTGTGTTCTCGGTCTCCGAACTCACGCGCCTGGCCCGCGGCGCCGACGAGGAGCGTCCGGCCATCGCCCACAGCGCCGACAGCTTGCGTGTCCTCGACGTGGAAATCCCCCTTGGTTCCAACTCGACCCCTCCCGATGCCGAGCGCTTCCGCCACCTGTGCCTCGACCGGCTCTTCCTCACCACCGCCCGCAAAGCCGCTCTGGCCGTCCAACACGGCATCCCCTGCATGCTGGAAGGCGAGACGGCCACGGCCAAGACCACAGCCATCCTGTGGCTCGCCCAGCTCACCCGCCACCACTCCGTGCGCGTGAACTTGAGCGGCCACACCGACACGGGCGAACTCGTCGGCCGCTACGTGCCCGCCACCACGTCAGCGAAAGGCGGCGCCGCCTGGGAATTCGCCGAAGGTTACATTCCCAAAGCCCTGCGCCATGGCTGGTGGGTCATTCTCGATGAAGTCAACTTGGCCGAATCCCAAGTTCTCGAACGACTCAACCCCGTTCTGGAAATGCCTCCCACCCTTGTCCTCACCGAGCACGATGGCCACCGATTTGGCGCTTCAGGCGACACGCCCGTCGCCGCCGATTTCCGCATGTTTGGAACCATGAACCCCAGCGAATACTCGGGCCGCGCCACCCTCTCGCCCGCCTTCCGCGACCGCTGGGGACTGTGGGCCCACGTTCCCAAACCCTCCGAACCCGAACTTTTGGACCTTCTGCGCCATCTGGTGACAGGGGAAAATCCCCCCTTTGTCTGGGAGAGCGTGCGCTGGATCCCCCCCCGGTCCCCCGCCCTGTATCCCCAGCTCGCCAATTTTCCCGACTTGGAACCGACATTGAAAGCCATCGCCTCGTTTCACGCCCGCATCTCGGGAGCCGCAGGCGACAACGAAGCCCCGGCCTCCATCGGCCGTGTGAAACGTGAACGCTATGTGTTCACCCGCCGCACGTTGTTGAATGCGATGCGCCTGCTGGCCGCCTTCTCCGCCACCGCCTCGCGTCTGCGCGGCCCCGCCTCGCGCGCCTTGGTCGAAATCTACATCCAACGACTGTCGGACCCCGCCGACCGTTCCGCCGCCCAATCCCTCCTCCGCGCCACAGGCCTCGCCTGAAGCATTTCGAATTTTTCAAAGAATCCCATGGCATCCCACAACCGCAACCCGCTTCTTCAGGAACTCCACGCCTTGGCCGTGCAAGTCACGGGCGAGGAGGTCACGCTGGTCGAAGGCGAATCCGGCTCGTCTTGGAGCTGGAATTGGAAGGACCGCCTGATTTCCGTCTCCCCCGATTTTCTCGATACCCGGTCGGCCGACGTGTGCCGCGCCATCCTCCTTCACGAATGCGCCCACTGCGCCATCACCCGCATCCACCACCTTCTCGAAGCCTCGACCCGCCGCCTTTATCAAGACGTGTTGAACGTCCTGGAGGATTTGCGCATCGAGGCATGGCTTTGCAAAACCCTGCCCGGCTGTGCCAGCTGGCTCCGCACCGCCAACGGGCTCCTTTTCCGCCCGCAGGGACCCGCCACTTGGCCCGCCAACCTCCAGCTGCAATTCCTGCGCGCCCTCCTCGAAGCCGCCCACAACAGCCGCCCCCCCGAAGGCCCCCATCCGGCCGTGCTTCAAGCCCTCGCGGAAACCCGCGAAGCAGTTCTTGAACAAACCGCCTGCCACCCCGCCGAGGCGGTCGGGCGTGCCGCTGCCGGGGCAACCCTCAACGCGCAGCAACGGATGCTGGCCATTTTCCAATCCAAGATCCGCCACGTGTGGGAACGCCTCGTCGCGATCGACGAATCCCAAGGCCGCCAGCGCATCACCACCATCACCAGTCCGTCCACTCCGTCCTACGGAGCCACTCTCGACAAGCGCCTGTCGCGCTCATCCCGCCATGGCGGCGCGTTTGGAAACCGCTCCGGGAAAACCCACGGAGACTCCTATCTCATCCGCCAGCATCGACTCGCCCCCCACATCGACCGCTTGGCCGGGGAGTTTCTCCAGCTTTTTGCCACCGCCGCCCGCGACGCCTTCCAACCCTACTGCAATAGCGGAGCCCGCTTGAACATGCGCCTGGCCATGCAATCCCAAGCCGACCCGCGCTGGCACGACAAAATCTGGCTCCGTCGCCAGCACCACTCCCGCTTCGACCCGCTGGTCGTGCTCATGCTCGACACCTCGGCCTCCATGAACGGAGAGAAATTCGATGCCGCCCTCGATGGCATCGTTCTTCTGTCCGAGGTCTGCCTGCGCGCCGGACTTCCCATGGCCCTCTGGACCTTCAACCACGATGTCCGCCAAATCCTCCGCCCCCATGGTCAGTCCGACTCCTCTGTCCGCCGCCAGTCCATCGACCGCCTCCGCAGCCAATGCGGCGGGGGCACGGACATGGATTTCGCCTTCATCAAAGTTTTCTCCAGTCCCGAAATCCACCAATTCACCCACCCCCTCGTGCTGGTGCTCGGAGACGGTTGTCCCGACGACCTCCACGCCACCCGCACCCAAATCGCCCGTTTCGACGCCGCCGGCGTCCCAATCGTCGGATTGGGCATCGGCCCCGAAACCGCCCGCATGAAACAATTGTTCAAAAGCTCCGTGATCGGACTCAACGTCCGCGATGTCACCCCCGCCCTCTGCGCCACCCTGCGCGAAACCCTCCACCACATGGTCCCTGCAACGCCCCGCCGGCGCGCCGCTTGATCCACGACCCAATCCGCCGACACCAACAGACAGACTTTTGTGTCGGGGATCACTCAAAATGCACCACTTTTTGACGGTCTGAAGAGCCCTCTTTGAAGCGCTCCTTGGCGCGTCCATGGCAAGGGATGCGCGTTCCGCCCTCTGCGGAATATTCGGGTGTGCCTCCAATCATTCCAAACGAGGCTCCATCTCCTCATTTGATCCACGCCAAGCGCCCTTTTGCGATCTTTCAAGTCTGGCTTTCAGGTTCACGCATTGGCCTTCTCTGCAGGGATCAAAAACGCCGCGAAGGACCCATGGACTCTCCGAGAAGCGTGGGACCACGAAGAGCTGCCGCGAACGGCCCCGGACGGGGTGAAGGGAAGGTGAACTGGTGCCCGAGGAAGTCGGTATCCACTTGAAGGGGCAAACCAGTGGCGGTGACGTAGGGCGACTTTGGAATCTCGGCGATGCCGAGACGGGCCGATGTGACAGGCGCTGTCAGGGCCTCTGAAATCGCCGGGTCCCAGTCGGCAGTCAGTAGAAACTCCTGAAAACTCCAGCAACCGTTTTTCCATTGAACAGCATCGGCCTCGAAGGCCCCGGCCCTGGCGCCGTTCAAATGGACGTTGCCAGCAGCCATGGGCACGCTCTCCCGATGGTTGTAGACCCAGAGTCCATGGCCGTGACAGCGGGGCTGTTCCTCTTGGCCAAAAAACGGCTTCTCCGGAACTGCCCCGTCTCCAATAAATATGTTATTGAAGAATCGATTGCCGCTGCCAACGACCTCGGATAATCCGGCCACAAACGTGGAATGCGGCGGGTGATAGGGAGTCAAGCGCTTGTCTGGCCCGTTGACAATCCGCCCGGCGAAGAGGTTGTGGGCATACGCCCCCCCTTGGGAGACATCGAGGAGGGAGGTGGAGGAGAGCAGCAGATTGGCATCAACCAGGAATGGACCATGGTTGACTTCGACATACAGGTCGTCGGTCAGGTTGTCATGCAGAAGATTCCGGCTGACACGGGTGCCTTGCGTCATCCAGTCCAGCCAGATGCCACGGCACGTGCGGAAAATGTGATTGGAGACGATCCGGGAGTCGATCGCCCCGTGGAATTTGATTCCGGCCATCTCATGCCCTGTAAAAAGTCGGCGCACGTGAATGTCGTGAATGACATTATCCTCAATCGAGCTGAAAGCCGCTCCCAGACTCCCCACAATTCCCGCCTGTTCACAGTGGGAGATGTGATTGTGGCGCACGATATGGTGACCAATGTTCTCCCGGTTCCATGGGATCGCATGGGCATGGGCCCGTTCAACCGTTTTTACATATCCTTCGGCGCTGTCTGCGGAGGTATTGTCATATTGGTCCCCATATTTTCCAAGGCTGATACCGCAACAAACCGAGTAGCGAACGGTATTTTCCTCGATGATCCAACCTTTGCTCCAGTGGGTTCCAATCAGAGCGATTTGCTCGGCGGTGGGCGGCGCCCACGGCGTGGCGGCGTGGGAAAGGATAAATCCGCGAACCCTAATGTAGTTGCAACCCGGCTGGTCGGGATAGAACACCGTCTGCCGCACGTTGACCTCCACCAACTGCTCGTTGGGATCGACTTCCGGGAATCGCGCCCAAATCGTGGTGAGGCCTCCCTCGGCGCATGCAAACCATCGTGAATCTCCGGACTCGCTCAGATCGTCGTAGGAGGCGGCTTCGGGCAGCCAATGATTGTTGAGATAAACCGCACCGGTGTGATGAGGTCTGCCCTTGTCGGTAAACCAGTCTCCGTGGAGAAGGTCGGCGAACGGGTTGAAAGCCCCGAAGAACGGGGCGGGCAGCGTGACTTTCCAGAGATCTGCGTTGAGCGACTCCCAACCACCCACCCGCTCCGAGCCTTTGATTTCAACCCTCTCTCCGGGCGCAGCCTGATAGGTGATCGGCAAAGAATCCGATGAGCCTCCCCGTGGTGGATTCACCCGCTCCCGGTAAACACCCTCATGAACGATGACCGTGTCGCCGGGCCATGCCATGTCGGCCGCGTGTTGAATCGTGCGCAGGGGTTCCTGGCTGGTTCCAGAATTGGTGTCGCTACCGGAAATAGCGACATGGATTTGACGCGGCGGCCGGCAGGGCCGTGGAAGGGATGTTGGCTTGTCCTTGGTTTTCATGTCATGAATAGCAAATTTTCACAGGTTGGGCCTACCGGCCGATTTCGATCCGCTGCAAAGACTCCAGACGGACAAGGCGGACTTTTTCCGGTGTGGCACCCTCCACATCAAGGATGACCAGTTCATTGGCACCACTCTTGAGCCAGCATTCGGGCAGATAGAGCGGGAATTGCTGCTTGCTGTCCCCGAGGTTGTGCCCATTCAGCCAGACATGGCCCGAACTTAGTCCACCGGTCTGCAATCCGATCAGTTCGCGGTGAATGGCCCGATAGACGAAGCTGGTGCGCCAAAAAACCGGCATGCCCTTGCCGGGCGTGCCCTCCGTTCTCCACGGCTGGGCCAAAAACCCATCCCAATTCTTCACTGTCCCGATGATGGCCGTCTCCTCCATGCCGTCCAGACCACCCCGGAATTTCCATCCTGTCGGAATTTTGCATGGCCAGAGTTCCATTTGCGTTCGGTTTGAAGTGATTGGTTCGCGAATGGTGCCCCCGACTTGAACGGCCAAGAGGAGGGTGTTCACGCCGGGCTTGAGTTCGTTGGCGAGCACCACTCCGTGGCTGAATGGCTGCTTGAAGATTTTTACTTCCGAGCCGTTCACAAAGAGGCGCAGCCTTTCTGAAATGGGACCGATTCCCGGGAGATGATCGGGCAGAAACGCCAACGCCTCCGTGAGCCCGGCGGGATTTTGGAAGTTGCCGCGCAACCAAAAATGCATCTTGCCGACAGGTTGTTGCGAATTTTCCCCAGCCAAAAGGGCCCAATGCCCGTCATCGAAGTCCGCTTGGGCAAAGCGTTTTCCTTCGCCCTCCAGATCGGTGGGGCTGGCCTTGGCCAGTCTCCATTTGGTGACCTGGCCGGCAGGCTGATCCCCGGCAAGGAAGGGTCCCCAGATGCCCCGGGCCGCTCCATGATCGATGAGACCGTTGAACGCATAAAGCTTCGGCCGGGGGGCGATCCGTGTGAAAAGCGCGAGGGTATTCTCGCCCGGTTTGAGGTGGAGCTGGCCAGGATCGGCCGGGTGTCCGTTGAGAAAAGCCTGAACGTTGGCAGCCAGACCAGCCGGGCGCAATGCCATGATCCCCTCCCCGTGGAGTGTGGTGCGATACCAGCCATAACGGTTCTGGAAGCTGTCGTAACTTTCCATCGGCTGTGCCTCTGGCGATCCCAGCCACGCATCGTCGTTAAACGCGGGCCATCGCTCTCGGGCCGCATCGCGCCATTGCCAACCACCAAGTGAAGGCAATCCGGCCAACTGCACCGGGGCAACCTCCATCGGGCGGGCACCCGGATAGACGCGCAGCCGTCCGCCTTCCAGCGGCAATTCGGCCGTGCCGTCCTCGCGGACGAAAGTGGCCCCGACCACCAGCTTGTCTTTGAGCGCCCATGTCCGGTCGGCCAGCGCAGTGTTCATGATCAGAAAAAGCGCTTGGCCGCCGTCGCCGGAGTCGATCTCGATTTCCTGCACGCCATCCCCTTCAGGATAGGTGAAACCATACTGGGTCGGCAGGCTGCAGGAGGCTCGGCGCTTGAGGTTCACCTCGCCATAGTCGCCCGGCGCCCCGTAGCAAACCCAAATCTCGGTGCCGGCTATTTTCTGCCGGAGCAGGATGTTTGTCACAATGGCTTCGAACTCCGTCGCCTCCGTCCACGGCAAATCCAAAATCAGGGTCCGGATTTCATTGGGATGTAGCACCAGCTCTCCATGCCGGGGAAACCTCCCCCGCCCAAGCACCTCAATGCGTGTGGACTTCGAAGAGGTAGCTGGCTCGTTCTGCTCAAGCTGGAAAGCGTCCGCCGTCGGGGCGATTTGCTGGGCGGCAAGGTTTTCATCGACCGGAATCAGGAAATTGTCGGCAAAGACTATCTTCCCATGGGGACTCTGGCGCGTGGTTATGCGCCCGGCCGTTGCCGAGGCGAACCCGGGAGCATTCACACTGCCGGTCAACAAAGCACTGAAGCTCTGCGCAAATTGAGCCGCCCGCCGGGCCGGAAAAAAGAGGTTGTGAAACCCGCCCCATTCGCCGATGGGAGCCGAGTAATCGTAGCTGGCCATGACGGTATCGCCCGAGTAGCCGAAATTACTGCCCCCATGGACCATATAGTAGCCGTAACCTCCCCCGCCGAAGGCAATAATCTTCCATGTGCCGCGAACCTTCTGTTCGAGCATTTCCTTCGGCATGTCGCCATACCGGCCGATCCAGCCGGTCCAGAACTCGGTCGTATACCAAGGCGTTTGCGAAACGAGGTAGGGAGACTCGCCGGAAGGATCCGCTCCGTGGTGCAACCCCGAAAAGAAAATCGGGATTTCAATGCCGGCGGCCCGTGCCTTTTCGTAGAGATGCATCATGTAGGGCGAGGAGGTATCGGCACCCCAACCGGCGGCGAGGTTCTCATTCTCCAACTGCATCATGATCACGCTGCCCCCCTTGTGAATCTGGTGTCTGGCCACAATCGCCTCAATCTTTGCCAGATAACGATCGACATAACGCAGGTATTGCTCGTTGTTTTCCCGGAGCACCATACCCGGCTTGATCGTCAGCCAAGAGGGAAAGCCGCCGTGCTCCCATTCCGCGCAACAATACGGGCCCACCCGGGCAATCGCGTAGAGCCCCATCTCATGAACCAGCGCCAGAAAGGCATCCAAATCCGAGTTGCCCGAGAAATCCCAGACACCGTCTTGGGGCTCGTTGCTGTTCCAGAATGTGTAAAACTGGATCGTATTGAAGCCCATTTTTTTGATGCGCCAGAGCCGGTCGCGCCAAAGCTCCCGCGGGATCCGTGCGTAATGAATCTCCCCCGCCGTCAGAAAAACGGGTTTGCCATCGATCTGAAAGTAGCCGTTGGCCCAGGTGACTTTGTCCCGCGCAGCTCCAAGAGCGGGGAAGATGTCCGCATTGAGACCAGCGGCGAGGACTGGACTGGCGCCGGGAGCGATGGCGGCTGGTGGTGGTGGATTCATAGGGAAGAGGCCGTCAAAAGGATTTGGGGATGGTTCGTTCCAGCGAAGGCCGGAGCACCACAGGCCCCAGCAGCCCGGCTTCGCGCAGCGGAGAATCCTTTTTGAAGTAATTCCATGCCGCAAACGCTTCGCGACGCGTCGGCCGGGGCAGGCTTTCCAAAATCCAAGCGGGAAAATGCTCCAATTGTCCTTGCGCGGTCCAGTTGCAATCCTCCGGCTGCTGTTGATCGCCGATGAGGCGGTTGGCCCATGTATTGGTGACCGCGATCTCGAGCCGATTGTGGCCCGCCTTGATCGACCCGGTCAAGTCGACCCGAAAGGGTGCCGTCCAGCAAATAGCCACTGGTTGGCCGTTGAGAATCACCTCGGCCATGTCCCGGACGACGCCCAGGTCGAGTTCGACGCGCAGGCCCGGTTCGAGCCACTGGGATGGCACCTCAAGCTCCCTGACATAATGGGCCGTGCCCGAAAAATACCTTATGCCTTCATCGGGCGACTCCGTCCACGATGCCAACTTGTCAAAACGAAGTGTCTTCGCGATACCCGCAGGAGGCTTGAAAGAGACATCCCAAGGCCCTTCCAGCGTCATGGCAGCGGGTGGCGGAGGAACGGCAATGCTCGCGCTCTTTCCTGATGCGGTTGTCAGTTGGTAATTTCCCGGACGGGCCGTGCGCAGAATGGTTCCTGCCGAACCTGAGACGAGTTTTGCTTCTTCAAATGGCTCGCCGTCGAGAGCAACCATCTTGACAGGATCGGCTGCCACTGAGCTTCTTCGGAATACCACGAAAACGGATTCTTCCGAATCCAAGGCCAGATTCACCTCGGTGCGGCCATTGGTTTCGTTCCACTGGCCGGCGTCAGTCTGCGTTCCCCGGACGGCATCCCAAAGTTCGGGAATTTTTCCGCCCACACGGAACGACCCCACGAATTGGGCCGGGATTTTATCCAGATTGGCGATGAAAAAGACGTCGGCATCGGCATCGCGCCGGTGGGCAAACCAGACTTTTCCCTTTTGCGGCGAACGGCTGAAGGCCGGCGCAATCCCCAAAGTGGCAAGCGCCTTTTCTGGAGTAACGTCCATGACGCGCCCATTGCCATAGTGGCGGTCCTTGGCAGAAGAATCGGGCGGACCCCAGAGTTCCCCGGCGATGGCGGCGACTTCCGCGTCGCAGGCAGGGTAATTCTGCAAGCTGGGCGATTTGAGCGGACGCGGTCCGACGATCGTTGCCCCTTGGGCGGCGAGATCCCGGAGCTTGCGGGCAACCTCGGGGAGCATCTCCGTCTTGTTCACGGCGAGGAACGCATACGAGCGCCCGCTTGCCAGGACGATTTTCCCGTTCTTGACCGCCGCGCCCTCCAGCAGCGTCTGGTTTGGAATCGTGTCCGCATGGGGCTTGGTATGATCCAAGGCCAGATAATCAGAGACCACCTCGCCGCGCTGAAGCAAAGCCTGACAACGGTTCAGATAGGCAAACCACGATTTGCCCGGCTCATACCACGTCTGGAACCGGCCAAAGTGGGTTCCCCAATGCCTCATCACAATCCCCGGACGAATGGAATCGTCGAAGGGCTGGTGCACCCATGAGTGGAGATGGAATTGGTTGTAGCCCATGCAGAGTGCCGCATCCCCGGTGGCCTTCAGAAAACCCGGCGTTTCGCTCCACTTGCTGTGCTCCGGCCAACCGGTGAACGCTTCCACGGCAACAAGGTTTTGCCCATGGGCATTGGCCACGGCGGCGATCCCGCTGCGCGTCGAGTTGTTTTTGAGAACCGCGCCATCGGTCCAGATCACACCCATCGGGATGTCGGGGATCACCGTTGCGGCCGTCGCATTGATAGGCCCGTTCCCATAGGGCTCCAAAACCATCTCCAGGCCGGCTTCATTGATCCTGCGGCGGAACAGGGCGAAATTGTTTTCATTAAAAAGCTCACACGCCGTGGCCTTCATATCCCAGAGAAAGCGTTTGCTCGTTTCCTCGCTGCCAAGCGTGCGTTTGGCCAGCACCGGCAGCCAGGGCAGGGGAGAATACCCGCGCCGTTTCTCAAACTCTTGGGCGAAAAGCGCTGTCCAGTCCTGTGGACCGGCTTCATAACTGTCGAAGGTCAAATGCCGAAGCGACTTTCCCAAGAGTGGCCCAAGATGCTCCCGGAGTGGATCGATCACATGGCGGATATGGAGTTCCCCGGCTTCAGCACTGAGTTTGTCGCACTCGCGCGCAAACACCCCCTCAGGAGCCGGATGGGCGGTTGACTTGGTTGGGGTATACCCGAAGCGGTAAACAATCCATCTCCCGGCGGGCGCCTCCCATTGAAAGTTGCCGTCGGGTTGCCTCCGTGCCGTCAAATCCAAAACCGATTCCGCAGTGGTAATCGCGCCGGCCTCCGGCGAATCCGGCACGGCAATGACAGCGATGTCGCGGTAAAACCCCCAGTTGGTCTCGGGGACAGTCAACGGCCCGTTGAATGGCCGGCCTCCATCTACCTTTGTCTCGCTCCAAACCACTTTTTGCATCGAGTGCTCAGGCGTGATCCAAGGGCCCCCACTGGCTGAGTAGCCGACGCAGTTGTGCATCCCCAGATTGAGGCCAAGCCGATCGGCCTCCTTTGCGGCATGCGCAATCAAAGCCCACCACTCCGGGGAGCGATAGGCATTCCCGGACCAGGGCTTTGCCGTCTTTGGCGAAGATGGGCTTGGTCGCAACGGCGAGTGCAGGTTGAAGATGGTGGCCCCGCCAACTCCAGATGCCGCCATGGCCTCCAAGTCTTTGGTGATTCCCTCCTTGCTTACGTAAACGCCCATCCAATGCCACCAGACATGGGTTTGGGCCTTCGAAGGCGGATTCTTGTAGTCTTGGTCGAAAGTCTCGGCAACAGCTGGCAACGCCAGCCCATGCAGAGTGGCACCCAACAGCCCGACTCCGAGCGCCGTTCTTAAGCAACGCGCATTGTGAAACACCCTTACGGAGCTCCTTCTTCAGAGATTTCAAGCACAAGGACGGTGGCCAGAGCGGATGCCGGAGCCTGCGCTGGCAGGGCCACGCGCAAGGTGTCACCCTGCTGTCGCAGGTCCAAGTTTGTGGATTTGTCGGACAGAAGATAAGCCTTCGCAACCGTGCCCTTCACAGGCGGGAGCTCGAAGTGCCCTTCGCGCGGCCATTGGAAAAAATGGAGATACAGCTTTCCCGGCTTTGTGGTGCAGCGCCAGTCCTTCTTCGGCTCGGTGAGTGGTTTGCCCGACTTGTCGGTCTTGCCGGGAACAATCACCGCCTCAAACTCCGATCCGAAAACCGTTGGCCCGGCACCGTAAATGGCCTCGCCATTGGTTTGCAGCCAAGCACCAACTTCGCGGAGGCTCTGCTGCTGCGGCTCCGGGATCACACCGCTGGAATCGGGCCCGACATTCAGCAAATAGTTGCCACCCTTGCTGACGGCATCGACGAGGGAAAAACAAACTTCTTTGGCAGGCTTCGCTTTGTTTTTTTCCTTGTTTGTGTATCCCCAAGCCTCGTTGAGTGTGGCGGCCGTTTCCCAAACCCCGGGCACCACTGCTGGAGGAACCTGGTTGTCTCCCATCGATTTGATATCCCAAGCGACTTTTTTCAGGTCTTTGAACTTCTTCGGCTCTTTCGGCCCAAGTCGGCTGTTAACCAATGTATTGGGCTGAAGCTGCCGGATGGCGGAAGCCATTCGCGTGGCGCGCTCGGGAGTCATGTAGGGGGTGGGCCAGTCGAACCAGAGATAGCCGATTTCGCCATAGTTGCTTAGCAGCTCTTGCACCTGTGGGATCGCCTTACGGTTGAAGTAGGCATCAAAATCACGCTTGTCGGGATCCGTGGAAAAATCCAGCGTGTTGGCACCGCCGGCATCCGGCTCATTCCAATCCGCGGCGTGGGAGTAGTAGAAACAAAATTTGATCCCGCGCTTGGTGCAAGCCGCAGCCAGTTCCTTCATGGGATCGCGCTTCCATGGCGTGGCATCGACCACATTGAACGGGCTGGCCTGGGAGGCGAACATCGCAAACCCGTCGTGGTGCTTGGCGGTGATCACCAGGTATTTCATCCCCGCGTCCTTGGCCAGTTGGGCCCACTGGTCGGCGTCGAACTGCGTCGGATTAAACTTCTGGGCCACGGCGGCATACTCTGCGGCAGGCACCTTCAGCTTCCATTTCACATATTCGGCAAACCCCGTGGACTTCCCCTCCCACTCGCCGGCCGTCACCGCAAAAATCCCCCAATGAACAAACATCCCGTATTTGGCATCCCGGAACCAAGCCACGCGCGGGTCTTGGGGGTTGATTCCATCCAGACTATTGCCAATCGAAGCCGCGGCCTCGGCCAAGACGTCATCGACCGCGCGGACAGGTGTTGAAAATCCCAGCATGCCGATGCAGACAGCGGGCACTAATCTCTTGATGTTTTGGATCCATGTTTTTTTTGTCATAGTATTGGGTAGGTGAGTTTTCGTGCTCGTTTATTGCACTTTGGCCGAGAATGGCATGGCCGGGAGCCCCGCGCTGTTGACCAGATTGCAGTTGGACAGCTCGTTCCAGCCGAGCTGGACGGCAGCCGGATGCGCGACTTCCGGAGCGCTGACCACGACGCGCTCTCCAACGATCACCGCCTGCGCAGCCACAAACTTACCATCCGCTCCCGCCACCTCCCACGAGTCGGGCGTCTTCCCATCGCGGGTTTTTAATCCTTCACCCACCGGTGCAAAAGTGACAACCACCCGCCCGCCATCGCGCGTCACGCTTTTCATAAACGGGCTGGAGTCAATCATCTCCTTGACGCCATAGGTGCGCACCAACGCCAGACGTGCCAAGCGCTCACCCACATTCTTTTTATCAGCCGGGTGGACATCGCCATCGGAGATATCGTTGCAGACGATCATCCCGCTGTTGGGAATCGCTTTCATGGCCAGCGTCTGCTTCTCCCACATCTGGGTCAGCCCGGGAGTTTTTCGAGCCGGCATCTGGACGAAATAAAAGGGGAACTCGTATCCCCAGACTTTGCGCCAGTGCGCAACCATCGTCACCATGAGATCGTCGTAGGCGTCGCCGCGAACACCTTGGCCGGTATCGGCCTCACCTTGGTTCCAAAGGAAGCCTCGCAGAGCCGTGCCGATGAGGGGGTGGATCATCGCATTGTAGATCACACCGGCTCTGGCCTCCATCGAGCCCGAGAGGAGGGCGTTGATCGGGTAGTATGGCAT
The DNA here is from genome assembly GCA_945883435.1 of Chthoniobacter flavus. Classification (GTDB taxonomy): domain Bacteria; phylum Verrucomicrobiota; class Verrucomicrobiia; order Chthoniobacterales; family Terrimicrobiaceae; genus UBA967. Next base: position 65,365 of record CAMCXK010000003.1, read on the forward strand.
GGGCTGTGCAGCCGTTCCATTGCGTTCGACGCCGTCGATCCAAATTTTCAACCCTTCCTGCAGATGGGAAAGATGGGCTGTGCGGGCTTCACGGTAGCGGATGGCATCCGCTAAAAGCGGCTGGAGTTTCGGCGAGGCGGAGAGCGCGGCTTCGTTTGTCCAAGCGTAGATTGTGGAGCCCGTGAGGCTGGAATTGACAATGCCCAAGGGGGTCTTGAGCCGTTGATGAATCTGCTTGCCGAAGTAGTAGGCTTGGGCGGGCATCTCGGCGAGTGTGTCAGGCTTGACCACCACCCAACGGCCACTGGCGCGCCGCAGCGGAAAACCGCTGTTGACGGTATCGATACGGATACAGCGCATTTCGGGCCAATCGGCTTGGGGTTGCTCCTCTGCGAAACCAAGTGTCGCCCGCATCACACGACCGGCATTCGACTGCCCGGAGTTGGCCCAGACCTCCCCGATGAGCGCGTTGCCAAACTTCAAGGTTTCCAGCCGGTCCGCATGACTGCTGGTGATGATCATTTCGAGAGGAGTGTGACACTTCTCCAAGGGCGCCAATTCGACCCGCCAAGCACCATCTCCCTGAATTTGGCCCTTCACATTCTGTCCGGCGAAGGAAACAGTGACTTGCGCACCCGGTTGGCCCCATCCCCAAACGGGCACTTTCGTTCCGGCTTGCACCACCATGTTGTCGCCGAATAAGCAGGCGGCTTCGAGGCTCTGCGGCAGCGTGGCAGGAATCGGCGGCACCGGATCCTCCAGCTTGCGCGCCGGAACCGCCCCTGCTTGGACAGGGACCTCCTTGGCCACGGCGGCGACTTCACTCCAAAGGGCGGGGTTCAAAGCCTCGACTTCGGGGCGCGGCAACACCTTCACCAATGGCAGATTCGACACAGCGGACAGAGCCTCGTCCACTTGGGAGGCATTGGCCGATCGCACGATGGGTGGAAGAAACATAAACGGCAACGCGTCATGGCCCCACGCTTGCCGCCATGAGTGAACCAGTCCAACCAAGCTGTCTTTGCCAACCGAGCACTTCTCGAACTCGCAAAGGAACAGCACGCCTTTCAACCCCATCCCCACAAAAGGCGCGACATTGAAATTATAGGCCCCGCTCGCGACAACCGCTGGAGTCCGCAAATAGGCCGGCATCGGAAAGGGACGATCAAATGGCTGGCCTGGCTTCCATGCCGAAGCTTCTTGAATCCAGCGTTTGGCCGCGCTGATATCGAGCGGCAGGCTTTTGGCCAGCTCCTCCCGCAATTGCTCCTGACGCGAATTGTTGTTGTCGAGCAGCCATGCCTGCCATTCGGAAGGCCGTTCGAGATGGCTGTGGACTTGGATGAGGCCCACAGGAACGCCGCTCCCGGCCTGAAGTTCCCGGGCAAAATACCAACTGATCGGAAAACGCCCGATGGTCTTGGGCGCCACTGTGGTCCACTGGTTGGACGGGTCAATCTCCCCCACCGGAAGCATGGAGTTGCCCAAAACCGGCCTTAACAACCGGACTTGGGCGTGATTCGCTTTGGCCATTTCCGAGGCAGCCAGCTTGAAAAGACGTTCCGTCTCGCGCTGAAAGGCGCCACCGGGCCCCGCACACATCCAGACATCCCCCACCAGAAGATCCGAAAGCTCCAGCTGGAAACCCGGGGTTTTCAGTGTCAGCGTCCGGGGTTCCGCGCTGGCCGGCATCGGGTCGAGCATGATGATCCAGCGCCCATCCTTCTGAGTCACCGCGCTCTTGCTCTGCCCGGCAAATGCCACGGCAACCTCCTCGCCGGGTTCCGCAACTCCCCATACCGGCACAGGCATTTCGCGTTGCAACACCTGATGATCCCCAAAAACGCTCGCGAATCGGGGCGTTGCCTCGCAGACGCCTGCGAGGCACAGAATTAACATCAACAAGGTATTATGGACTTTCATGAGACTATTTCAATCAAAGCGATTCTGGCAAAATCAGATCCTTCTCCCGGGCTTTGGGTGTGACTTCCAGCTTCTCCATCTTCCCGTTAAGGTAGATGCACTCCACCACGATTCGACCCGCTCCGTGGAGCCGGAAGCTGACCTCCCAGTCCTTGGGCCATGCGGGCGGGATTTGACGGCCGATTTCATGGGTTGCGTGGACTTCATAGTTTGTGCAAACCGGCGGGTTGCGGGGTTCCTTCCACACCAGGCCACAAATAAATGTCTGGGGCGGCTGGTTTCTCGACTCCGGGCCCGACCCAGTGCATTCCAGGTTCGACTTTTTGTTTCAGCTCGCCGGTCCCAAAGGCGATCGCCACGTTTTGCGGGCGACGCAGATTCAAGTGCACGCGCGAGACCACCTTTTCCGAAGGCTCGATCACCAACTGCTCGCCGCGGCGTTCCGCCCGGCAATTCCAAGTGCGGAGAGTGCCGTCCTCACGTTCGAGAACAAACGCATTGGGGACAAACTCTTCGGCCAGGAAGCGGAAATGCTCGTGCACATCGTTATCACAGCTCCACCCTTGGGAGGGATTGCCAGGCCCATTGCCCACCTGTCCCTCGGGCACCCGCCACCAGTCGCTGATCATCGGTAGCCATTGCTCGCCAATGATCGCCGGCGCGCGTTTGCCTTTACCCGGTTTGTCCGGATCGGGAACAAACTGCTGGGCTTCGATATACGGGTCTGGGACAAACGCCCAACGAAGTGTTCCCGTCTGCTGATCAATGGCTTGAACACAGGTCCCCATGGCATTGCTGAGCAAGTTCAGGAAGCGCTCCTCCCCTGTCAGAAGGTAAAGATAAAGCGCTCCAAACTGGCTACGCATGGTCCAGCCATGCGGCGAATTCATCATGTTCGGCGTTGTCAGCACATCGTATTGCGACTCCCACCAGCGCAGCGTTCCTCCGCGCATCCGCCCGTCTGGGATCAACGCTTGGGTCAAACTCTCGTGTCGCGATTGCACCTCCCGGCTGCCCGCCAGATCGCGGGCCCGGCGTGCCGGGTCGCTGGTCGTCAGCGCGTGAAGGGCCAATAGCGACCATGCGCTGCCCGCCTGGGTGTCCTCATAGGTTTGTTGCCCCTCCGTGTGCCCGAGGTCCTTCACCTTCTCCAGGTTCGCGATGGCCCTCTCGATGGATTGCAGATGCCGCTCGCAGCGTTCAGCCCATGCAGAATCCGCGGCCGCAAGCTTTTGCTCGAACCAGACCAATTCCATGAGGAACTTCGACCCGAGGGTCAGTGCCCCATAACTGTTCTTGCCGTGGGTGAAAGCCCCGTCGGGCTGTTGAAACCGTGTGATGAAGTCGTCCGCCCACTGCGCCGCCTGCAGCAGATGAGCCTCATCGCGCGTGGCGGCATAACGGGTCACCAATAGTCCCAGCATCCACGATGAGTTCTGTGGGCGGTCGGCCCAAGTCGGCTTGTTCTTGTAAAAATGCCCGGTGGTGGGATCGACCATTTCTTCGAGGAAGGCTTGGAATTTTTCCTCGGTCTCTTGGAGTTTGGCCGCATCGGGATAATAAATCTGCGCCCAATAGGCACTGAAGAATCCGAGCCAACCTTCCCGGTGCTTCATCGCCTTCTGTTGCATCCGCAGCGCCTCGGAGCGGGCTTGTTGCAGATACCAGCCCCATGGCTTGCGAACATAAAACAGGGCTTCGCTCCGCTTCTCCCCCTCCACTGCCCGAAGGGTGAACTGCCCGGTCGCCCCGGGGGCAGTGAGCACATAGCGCAGAGCGTTTCTTTCACGTTGAGGTTCAGGCAGCGGCCACTTCTTGCCGGTCGCATCTTCCAAGGTCAGGACCGGTTCCGTATCACCGGCGTAGTGAACAGTCACCTCGAGGGTTTCGCCGGGAGCCGCCGTGGTGCGATCCATTTCAAACGCTGGAGCCCTGCAAATGGCCGAAACGGCCGTCGGAACCTCACTCAACCCGGCAACGGGTTGCAAGACGATGCGCCAAGTCCGGCTCTCCCCCGGAGGCAGGGCGGCGGAATCTTGGGGATGGCGCGGCGGCAATGGTAGCGCATGAAGGAGATCGAGATGCGAGGTGGCGATGCGGTGACCCAGCCCAATGTAGCCGTGCGCCCACGAGGCCACCGGATCGGGAGAACCGATCGCCAGCACCTGACCATTGGGGTTCTGGAAGTAACCCCAGAAGTGTGTTGGCTCGGCTCGCAGCAATGTCGGAAAGAACATCTTGAAATAGCTGCGCGGCTCCTTCATCTCTTGGTCGATGCCAAGCGTCAGCCGCACGCGTGGGTTGGCCACCAAGGGTTGAGAGCCCTGGTTGTGCAATCCCGCTTCCAGAGTCAACCGCCCGCCATCATCTCGATAGGTCATCGAATACTCCACCTCTCCAGAGACACCCGCAAAGCGCAAGCCCGGACCGGGCTGCCGCGTGAGCTTGACTCCATCCCAAGCGGGGCCTCCCCCTTTATTCAAATCATTGCGCCAAGGGACATTGATGCGTTTATCTCCGAAAGTCATCTCCAACCGCTGCACACTTCCGTCGGCGTTGACCATCAACGTCCATCCGCCCTCGGGAGAATCAAGCCGGGCAGGCTCTTCTTGATGGGGTTGATTCGCCGATATATCCTCCGCAAACAACGGTGTGGCAGGCATTCCCATCGTGATAAGGAAGAGGAGGGCCACCGCGCACGAACCCTCCTTTCTCAGCCGCGTCTGTGTCGAATCGAGTCTTTGGTGTTTTGCTGTGTTTTTCATATTATGGATTTATTCTTCCCGCTATTGTCCCCCCGGAGGCCGGTCCAGCTTCTCCCCGCCACCAATGACCCGCGGGTCGCCCGTCACCTGGAGTTCGGACATAAGCCGGGCGTCGAGTTCTTTGAGCGTGTCGGCATACGCCGGATCTTCGACAACGTTGTGGAGTTCAAATGGATCTTTCTGCAAGTCGTAAAGCTCACGCTCCGGTCGCTTTCCAAAAGCGCGTTCAGCCAATGGTTGCACGGCCTCCTCCTCCCGATGACTCAGTAAAAACGCCTTGGTCAGGCCAAGATCGCAATCTGGAAATGCGCTGTAGGTGTTGGTTGCCAGTTTGTCGAAATCTGGCAGGGGCCCCGTGGGCGGATCCCCTGCCGGCCACCTGTCGGGTTTAAAGTTGCGGATTAAATGAAAATCCTTCGTGATGATCGTCCGCATCGGGTAGCCGACATTTGTTTGCGAACCGTCCGAGCGCCCCTTTCGGGCGTGACGTTCCATGCCGGTGAAGGTGTGTGTGCGGGTTGGGTCGACTTGGCCGGACTGCGCTGAGAGCAGGACCGGGAGCAGGCTGCGTGCTGTCATAGTGGCAGGAACTTCCAAGCCGGCCGCTTCGAGGAAGGTGGGTGCCAAATCGCCCAAGCTTACGAAATCCTCCACGTTCCGGCCACCTTGGACCCGGGCGCCCCAGCGGATGGCCAGCGGCTGATGGGTGCCGGTGTCGTAACAAGTGGCTTTGGATCGTGGAAACGGCCAACCATTGTCACCTGTCATGACAATAATCGTATTCTCCAGTTCGCCGGATTTCTCCAACAGGGCGATGGCAGCGGCGCATTCCTTGTCGAAGTTTTGCACCTCAAGGAAGTAATCCGCGATATCGCCGCGGGTCACCTCGCTATCCGGGAGATAAGGCGGCACGATCACCTTGCCGGGATCCAAGCCGGCTTTTTCCCCGCTGCCGGCTTTGTATGGCCGGTGAGGATTGGAACTGCCAAACCAGAAGCAAAATGGCTGATCTTTGGGACGCACCTCCAGAAACTCCTTAAAACTCTTGAACCCCGGCCCTGCGGCGTTGTGCGGACGGCCTTGATTGGTCCCCGGGCCATATCCCTTGCCGCTCAATCCGACGACGTATCCGGCGTTTGCCAACACTTCCGGATACACCGGGAACTTGGTCGGTATGAACCCGTGCAGACTAGCTCCCTGCTCGAGTTCCCACGGCCACCGCCCGGTCAGGATTCCCGCCCGGGATGGCGAACACGAAGGAGCCGTCGCATGGGCATTTCGAAAAAGCACTCCCTCTCTGGCAAGACGGTCGAACGTCGGTGTCTGCACATCGGGTCTGCCGAGGCATGACGCGTGGGGCCAAGCCCAATCGTCGGCCATAAGAAAGAGGATGTTGGGCTGGGCCGGTGACGCGACAGCCACCCCCGCTTGGATGCCGAGACCGATAAAAAGGGCGGCCAACAGCAGCGGGCGGACCCCCCAATCCACATTTCGGTCAGAGGAACGGCCATCCGGCTTCTTGAAGGCAGCGACCGCCTGAAAAACGCCACGAGACCAGGGCCGGGATTTTTGCATTTTCATATCACTTTTCAAAGAGTGGCTTTCTTCTGCAAAACAAGACGCACGGGCCCGATCAACCCCGCAGGCTGTGGCTCGCTCTCCGGGCTGTAATAATTTGCTGGAAAGGTAAATGTCTTCCGCCCTGAGGGTCGCGACTCATTTTTTATAAACCATGAGGGAAACTCTGTCATTTGGTGTCCCGAGTAGTTTTTCTTCGTGGGGAAATCGGCCGGAATCCGCTCGTCGCCAATGATGGCATTGGCCCAGGTATTGGTCACTGCCACCTCGATGACATTGCGGCCTGCCTTCAGCTGGCGGCCGATATCGATGCGGTAGGGCGGATACCAGAGCACCGTGCTTTCTCCACCATTGATTCGGACGCTGGCCAAGGCATGGACTTGGCCCAAATCCAAGACCAAGCCTTCATCTTCCGCGAGTTTTGGAATCTGAACCTCCTTGCGGTAAACAGCGGTTCCTGAGAAGAAACGCACCCGATCATCCTTGTGGAGGCTGAAATCCACCAACTCAGGCAAGTCCAACTCAAAAGGCGCTCCCAGTTTGGGCGTGAAGGCCACCTGCCAAGCCCCCGCCATCGGCGTTTGCTTGGTGCCGGCAATCTGAATCTGTCTGGTTTTGCCGTCGGAGTAATCGACCTCGAGATTCCCGTCGCCGGTTGCCCAAAGAACTGGTTTCCCGTCTGCGGCGGTCGTCACATGCCACCAGTCCGCGTTGGAATGCTTGGCCGTCACCGCCGTGGGGCGAACGCGCTCCTCCGCTTTCTGACGGAAAACCACAAAAACCGATTGTTTAGGCCCGAGATCAAGTTGCACATTGGTGCGGCCATTGGCCTGCTCCCAAATCGGCAAATCGATGACGCTGCCATCCTCGGCATTCCAAAGCTCCGGTTGCCGGCCCGAGACGCGAAAGCTTACCCTCTCGTGAAGAGAGCCCGAAGTCCGATTGGCGACAAAATAGATATCCAGCCCAGGCGCCCGGCGGTGCAGAACAAGCAACTGTTTGGGCGCGATAAAATCGGGCTCCAAGCCGATCGCCTTGACCGCTTCGCCTACCGTTTTAAACAATTTTCCCGCGTAACGGCCCGAATCCCAGAGATCGCGGGCCACCGCCTCCACTTTCCGGTCGCACTCGGGATAATCCTTGAGGCTGGGTGATTGAGTCGGTTTGGTGGGAGCCACCAGAATCGCACCTGCTTGGGCGAGACTCAGGAGTTTTTCAGCCACCTCGGGCAGCATCTTTTCACTTTCCGGGATGCAGAGATAATAGTAGCGGCGGCCCGACCCGAGGAGGATTTGTCCATCCTCAACCTTGGTTGGGTCGTTGAGGAAGTCGTAGGCGCTGATCGTATCGCAAAGAACCCCTTTGGTTGCGCCATCCAGGCTGAGACAATCAACCACTTGCTCACCCTGCTGAAGCAGAAATTGGCTGCGCTGGACGTATTTGAAGTAGGCTTTGCCGGGTTCATACCATGTCTGGAACCGTCCGAAATGCGTGCCGAAATGCGAGAAGCCCATTCCCGGCTGATATTGGTCATCGAACGGCTGGTGCACCCAATGGTGATAGACAAACCGGTTGACTCCGGTTCCGAAGGCGCCATCACCTTGAAACTTGAAATCGGCTGGACTCTCGGTCCATCGACTCTGGTCAGGACCAGCTGTAAATGCTTCCGCCCCGACAAGGCGGGATTGTCCGGCGCGGGCGCCGGAGATGGAACCTCCGTGCATTTCCTCTCCAGTCTGTTTCGAACTCAGCCAGAAAACGGGCATGGAGAGGTCCGCCATGGCAGCACCTTCAATCGCGTTAAACGGACCGGCATAAGGCTCGTATGAGAAAACGAAGTTGTTTTCTTTCATCAAGCGCTTGGCCGCAATGAAACAATCGTTCCACATCCGGCTGACATTCTCCCGGAAGTCCCACTCGAAGCGCAGCGTCTTCTCCTCGCTATCAATGAATTTGCTCAACTCATTGCGGGGCAAACCGGTCGTCATCGAGCCTGTTTGTTTATCCGCAGGCCAGCCGAGAACCGGCGGGCCAAAGCTGGCAAGCCAGGGGAGCGGGTCATAACCTTTGCGCTTGAGAAACACCTCCCGGAAGGTTCCGGTCCAGTTCTGCATGCCCACTTCGTAACTGTCCACGTGCAGGCCGTTGAAGGATGTTCCGAAATATCTGCCGAGATGCGATTTGAGCGGTTCAAGAAGGCCTTTTTCCCAATGATAAATGTTGTCCTCCATGCTCAGTTTATCGACCTCGAACGCATTGCCAAAGCTTCCATCGATCGGGTGCGGCTTCGCCATCGTCGGGAGCATCCCAATCCGATAGACCACCCAGGGGCCTTCGGGTTTCTTCCAAGCGAGTTTGCCATCGGCCTGAAGCTTCCCACTAAGGTCGACAACCTGCTCGAGCCGGATGTTCTTTTCATCCGGAACAGCCAGCACGGCGATATCCTCATAGAATTTCGCGCCCGGCATGGCCTTGACGCCCGGCGTTTCCTGACCGGGTGTGGGAAGCGAAAGTTCCACCTCCGCCGAGGGGCCTTCGCATTTGACAACCGACCACGCCAGCTTGCGCATATTGCGCTTCGAATCGATCCATGGACCACCGGTGCCAGTGTAGCCGGGGCCGTTGGTGAGGGAGATTTTCATCCCGAGACGGTCGGCCTCTGCCGCCGCGTGCTTGAGCGCCTCCCAGTAATACTCGCTCCGATAAGTGCGCTCGGGCCACGGGGATTTGCCCATCATGCCCCAGACATGCATGATCAGCGCGCCTCCAACCCCCGAGGCCTGCATCGATTCTAAATCTTTTGTAATTCCTTCTTTGGAGATATTTGTGCCTTTCCAAAACCAATAAACATGGGGTCCTGCCGAGAGGGGCGGGTTTTGGAACTGCGCCTCCAATGTCTCGTTCCCGTTTCCGACCGGAGTGGCCGACAATCGGAGAGCCGGGACAAGGGCCACGGTTAGCAAGACGAGCAGCGCTTTGGTTGCAAGAGGGGGATGGGATGGTCGATTCATAAAATTGAGCGATTCATGGCGGGTCGGCTACCAATCCGATCGCGATGCCGGCCCACCCGCCGGGCGCGTCATAAATTTCCTCCTTGGATGATTAAACCGAGCTCGCCGATGGCGATCTGGGAATCCTTGTCATAGCTGCCGATGGCTACCAACCGGATGCACCGGCCTTTGGTCGGCTTGGGCAATGGCACGCTTTGAACGGCCGCACTGTCTTGAAAACTGCCCTTGGCGGCTGGTTCCCCCCAATTGGAAGGGTCTTCGCTCACATAAAACTCATAGCCGGAGATACGTCCCCGGGGCGGGTCGTAAATCCAATTGGGACTCTCTTCGGCCGGCAGATAAGTGAACCCGGCGATCAGAGCCGACTCGTTCAGTTCGATCTGGATTTCTTGGGGCGGTTTGAGCTTGGCAGGGCTTTGCCAATGGGTGCCGGGATAACCGTCAATGGCCTTGGCACCTTCGCATCCCTTCTCTTGGCTGGAGACATGAAGCACCTTGGCTTGAAACTGCTCCACCAAGTTTGGCGCACGGAACAGGGACGCGATAGCCTCGCCAGGGACAGCTTGTGCAGGCTTGAAATCGGCCGATTCCATGTAGTCGAGCAAGCTGCGACGAAGCTGCCGGGCCACAGGACGGCTCTCAAGCTGATCTACGATATCCATGCTGCAAACCATCAGCTTGCCACGGCCCACATGGGCTTCAAAAAGCAGACCCAGACTGCGGCCGACAAACCAGTCATCGATGGCACGCACCAGGGGTTCGATTGGAACTCCAAGATCGTTGAGCACAATCGGCTTGGATCGCTCCGGGGATTTAGCATCGCCACTCAGCAACTCCCACCATTGCCAATCCGTATGGCTTCCGGTCGGAAACGATTTGAAAGCCGGATGGGCGGGATCACAGAGGATGCCCACGGTATGACATTTCTGGCTTCGGAAAAGCAACCGGTTCCAGAAGATCGGAGCAAAGCTCCCGTAAGTCTGTGCCTTGAGTCGTTCGGGCTTGGGAATCAGCAACACCGAGCCGCCGGCAGCCAGAATCGCTTTTGCTTTCTCATCAAAGTCACGCGTCACATGGACACTCGAAGAGGGGGACTCTCCGGCCAAACCCGATGCCGGGTAAACCCAGATATCCCAGCTGTTGACAATTTCGGTGCCCTTGAAGCCGAGGTCAAACGTAAGCTTCCGGGCTTTCTGGAACTGCGAGAGCGGAAATCCCACGCGCCCCAAAACAGTCAACTCTCCAGTCGGCACGTGTGCTTTGGGCAACTCGCCGGACAACACCGTTTTTCCATCCGCATCGCGCAGCCGCCAGAATGGCTCCACGTCCATCGCCTTCGGCCCGTAGTGGGCTACCTCCAATCCGGCCTCAAACCCCTCATCACTGGTGAAAACCAACTTTTTCATCCGAGACAGCGGAACCGTGGGGCCGCAGAAACGCCGGTATTCCTCCGGGGTCACATAACCTTTGGGTTCCCAAAATGCATCCAGGATACCCACCGGCGATGTGCCTTGGCCGGGATAATCCTGAAGGCTCAGCATTTGGAATCCGCTGAAGTTGGGGGTCCGCAGCGCGGCTTCGATTTCCGCCTTGTGCAGCAAGGTTTGGAACCGGCCCGAGGCCATCAGAAAATCCTTGGCGTGCGAACCCAACCCGGCCTTGGCCAGCATGTCGCGCGCGATCTCGTAGTTGCCCGCTTTGAGAAACCCGTCGTATTTTGCGATCTCCTCAAAATTGGGATAAGCGCAATACTGGACCGTTTCGTGAGCGATGTGCGGCACGGTGTTGCGGGCCATGAACTCCCGGTAATCGGCCATTGTTTGCGGGCGGTTGGACAACATGGTTGCCGGGTAGCGCTCCATGCGGGGGGCGCCGGTGACATGGAATTGGTTCTCGGGCAGAACCGTCCGGTGCGTCCCGGCGCAAAAGAGCCGCCGGGGATCCGCCGTGGCCAGCTCCTTCGTGAGCGTTCCGAGCAGCGCATCCCGTTGGGGAGCGGGATGTGGTTCATTCCCGAGCGCCATCAGAATAAACGAGGGATGATTGCCAAAAGCCTTCAGCATCCGCTGCGATTCCTTCCCAATCCACTCGTCCACAGCGGTGCCCTTGCCGAA